>NZ_JAMBJZ010000024.1:5268-22255 GCF_025291155.1 Apibacter sp. | reverse complement strand
AATTATTGAAGAGTGTAGAGCTTACCGGACTTTGGGAAAAAAAACTTAGGTTAATTGAAAAAGGCACCTATTCTTCCGATCTTTTTAAAAAGGAACTCATAGAAATGGTAACTAATCTCACACAAGAAGTTAAAAATAGCCAATACCGTAGAATCTCAGTACAAGATAAAAAGAATGTAGAAAATAAGAATATTCATAAAAAATCAAACACTAATTCACAATCTGTGGAGGAATTGTTATGCCCTAAATGTAACGCTCGTAAGTTAATAAAAGGAAAATCTGCATACGGATGTTCCAATTATAAAAATTGTGATTTTACCGTTCCCTTTGAAATATACGGTAAAAAATTGTCTTTAAAGCAAATTTCTGATTTAATATGTAAAGGTAAAACTTCAAAAATAAAAGGCCTTATAAATCCGGAAACCCATGAGAAAACAGAAGGTATTTTATCTTTTGATAAAAATTTCGGAATAGTATTTGAATAATAGTTAAAGTATTAGTTGATTATATTATTTTAAAATTTAATTTAACTTTGTAAGATTTTTAATTCAATTAATTAACACAGATTATATTTTTTCAACCTTTTGAATAATTTTCAATCATTACCTAAGATAATAGAAAAAAAAGGAATTTTCATTCCTTTAGATGGACTTATTCCTTTACTATTTCTCGGAACGAAATCTCATATAGAAGATACCGAAAATATTTTTTTTAAATATTCATTTAAAAACATCTTATTATTTAAGATGTTTTTTTTTATAAATAGAAAGCAATGCTAATTAAACTAAATATATCAAAAAATGAATCATTTTATTTCGCTTGAAAATTTTGATTTGGAGCTAATTAAGAACTTGATAGATGATGCTATCAGTTTCAAAAGGAAAAAAGCATATCCCAATCTATCAAACCGCTACATATCTAATTTATTTTTTGAGAATAGCACACGTACCAAGCTTAGTTTTGAAATGGCTGAGAAAAAAACAGGTATGGAAATTATTTACTTTGATGCTGAAACCTCCAGTATCAAAAAAGGAGAAAGCTTATATGATACGGTTAAAACCCTTCATTCTATAGGAGTTGAATGTTTTGTAATAAGACATGCGCAGGATAAATTTTACGAAAGTTTAATTAATAAAATAGATGTACCGATTATTAACGCCGGAGATGGTTGTGGAGACCACCCTACCCAATCGCTGTTAGATTTAGTAACCATATATGAAGAATTTGGCACTTTCAAAAATCTTAATGTTGTAATAGCAGGAGACGTCGTACATAGCCGGGTAGCTCATTCTGATGCAAAAATTTTAAAAAGACTAGGTTCTAATATTACTTTTGCTACGCCGGAATTTTGGAGGGATTCCAGTATGACAATGGGAACTTATACCTCCCTAGACACTGCAATTTCGAATGCTGATGTTGTTATGCTGCTAAGAAATCAAAATGAAAGACATTCTAAACAATATGATGAAAAAAATTTCTTGGAATTGTATGGATTAACTAAGGAAAGAGCTGATAGAATGAAACCGAAGGCTATCATTATGCATCCGGCCCCTATTAATAGAAATGTTGAAATTGATGAAGACCTTATTGAAGCTTCCCAGTCTCGAATATTTACACAAATGACTAACGGAGTATTTGCTCGGATTGCAGTTCTTAACTATGTTTTTAACTCATAAATATATCAAACCATTAAAATAAATTAACAACCCTTGAAAAGAAAATTAGTATTAGAAAACGGATTAGTATTTAATGGCGAAGGCTTCGGCAGTGATCAATTCACAATTGGTGAAGTTGTATTTACCACAGGAATGACCGGTTATCAGGAAACCTTGTCAGACCCTTCATTTCACAAACAAATCATAGTTTTCACTTACCCATTAATCGGTAATTACGGTATCAACCCTAGTGATTTTGAATCTCTCAATTCTTTTGTAGGAGGGATTATTGTTCACGAATATGCAAAAACAGAATCTCACTGGAAAAGTCAAATGAATTTAGATACCTTCCTAAAAAAACAAAATATCCCCGGATTAAGCGGTATTGATACTCGTGCCTTAGTGAAAACTATACGGACTAAAGGAAGCATGAAAGGTAAATTTTGTGATGAAAATGAAGATATTGATGAAGTAATTAAAAAATTTAAAAATCATCAACTGGCACATCATGTTCCCGAAGTATCCACCCCCAGAGCTTATAGTGCCCCTGCAGAAGGTAATCGAATCGTATTGGTTGACTATGGAATGAAAAAAAGCATATTAAAAGAATTATGCCTAAGAAATTGCGATGTTGTAGTAGTCCCTTATAATACAGACACTAATTCAATATTAGAACTAAATCCGGATGGAATTATGCTTTCTAATGGTCCCGGAAACCCGGAAGAATTAACAGAATCAATAAATACTATTAAAGAATTAAGCGGGAAAGTGCCTATATTCGGAATCTGTCTAGGGCATCAATTATACGCCTTGGCTCAGGGTGCAAAAACATATAAAATGCTTTTCGGACACAGAGGTGCTAATCATCCGGTAAAAGAATTATCTACCAATAGGGTTCATATAACTTCTCAAAATCATGGATATGTGGTTGACGAAGATTCATTAAAAAACACCTCATTAGAAGTTACTCACCGAGCTTTAAATGACGGCACCATAGAAGGTTTACAAGACAGAAAAAATTGGGCGTTTACCGTTCAATACCATCCGGAATCCAGTCCAGGACCGAATGACAATGAATATTTATTCAACCGTTTTATGGACATGATTGATGAATTTAAGCTTAAATAATAAAATTCTTTTTTATTCTGAAAAATATAAACATCGAAGTATCGCCAGATAAAAAAACAGCATAAAGTAATTCTCATAAATTGTATGTAATCTGAAGTTACTTTTTCAAATTAAAAATTAAAAATTAAAATGCCAAAACGCACAGATATAAATAAAATTCTTGTGATAGGATCCGGACCTATCATTATCGGTCAGGCTGCCGAATTCGATTATGCCGGAACTCAAGCTTGCCTGGCTCTTAAAGAGGAAGGATATAAGGTAATCCTCGTTAATTCGAATCCTGCAACTATTATGACTGATAAAGAAATTGCAGATAAGGTATATATGGAACCCTTAACCTTAGATTTTCTACAACAAATTATTGCCTTAGAAAGACCCGATGCTTTATTACCTTCTTTGGGAGGGCAAACCGGGTTAAATCTTGCTGTGGAACTAGCTAAAGCCGGCACTTTAGCTCAGTATGATGTTGAAATTATAGGAACTACATTATCTTCCATTGAACAAGCCGAAGATAGGGATCTGTTTAAGCAATTAATGGAAAACATTAATGAGCCCATTGCGGAAAGTATTATCGTTACCGATGTTGAATCATCGGTAGAATTTGCTAATCAAATTGGGTTTCCAATCATTGTAAGACCTGCTTTTACACTTGGTGGAACCGGAGGGGGAATAGCTGAAAATGAAAATGAGTTAAGAGAAATTACCGATTCGGGATTGAAATACAGTCCCGTTCATCAATGCCTTATAGAAAAGAGCATAGCCGGATATAAAGAAATTGAATATGAAGTAATGAGAGATGCAAATGACAATGCTATTGTTGTTTGTAATATGGAAAATTTCGATCCGGTAGGTATCCATACAGGAGACTCCATTGTTTTTGCTCCCAGTCAGACCTTAGCAGATCAAGAATATCAATTACTTAGAAATTCTGCTTTAAAAATAATTCGCGCTTTAAAAATTGAAGGAGGCTGTAATGTTCAATTTGCCTTAGATCCTTTAAGCAAAGATTATATTGTAATAGAAGTTAACCCTAGAGTTAGCCGTTCATCTGCCCTAGCTTCTAAAGCTACCGGTTACCCGATTGCGAAATTGGCAGCTAAAATTGCCGTAGGATTAACTCTTGACGAAATGAAAAATCCGGTAACAAATACCACCTATGCTTGTTTTGAGCCAACTTTAGATTATGTAGTAGCCAAAATTCCAAGATGGCCTTTCGATAAATTTCAAAGTGCAAACAGGCATTTGGGCACCCAAATGAAAGCTACCGGAGAAGTTATGGCTATAGGTACTTCTATCGAAGAAGCGTTATTAAAAGCCGTACAATCATTGGAAATAGGCTGTTTACACTTATCCAAAAAAGATATGAAGCCATTTGAGGCTTCGACTCTGGAAAAAAGACTTAAGTATGCTGATGATGAACGTTTATTTTTAATTGCTGAAGCTTTACGAAATGGAATTAGTATTCAAAAAATATACGAAATAACTAAGATTGATATCTTTTTCCTCGCTAAAATTTTACACATCATCGAACTCGAAAAGGAGGTAAAAGAAAAGCCTAAAAATGTAAATATACTGGCTGAAGCAAAGAAATACGGATTTTCTGATTGGGAGATTGCCCGACTATGGAATATGGATGAAAAACAAGTATATTCTATACGAAAGGAAAATGAAATCATTCCTGTATATAAGATGGTAGATACATGTGCGGCAGAATTTATCTCGACAACACCTTATTTCTACAGCACATACGGCACCGAAAATGAATCGGCACGTACTGATAAGAAAAAGGTTATTGTACTAGGTTCCGGACCGATAAGAATCGGACAGGGAGTTGAATTTGACTATGCAACCGTACATAGTGTATTAGCTCTTAAAGAGGCCGGATATGAAGCTATCATCATCAACAGCAATCCGGAAACTGTATCTACAGATTTCAGTATATCAGATAAGCTTTATTTTGAACCGCTTACCAGAGAGTCCATTACTTCAATCATAGATTTAGAAAAACCGGACGGAATTTTTGTTCAATTTGGCGGACAAACAGCTATTAACTTAGCCCAAGCAGCCATAGACGCCGGAGCTAAGATACTAGGAACTAGTTTGGAAGATATTGATCGAGCTGAAGATCGCAAGAAATTTGAAGAGCAATTAAATGAATTAAATATTGCCCGTCCTAAAGGCGATACGGTATTCACTTTAGAAGAAGCTTTACGTGTAGCCAATTCTATCGGATACCCTGTAGTTATTCGCCCTTCTTATGTATTGGGAGGAAGAGCCATGCAAATCGTATATCAAGATTCAGAGCTGGAAAAATATATGAAAGAGGCCATTAATGTTCATGAGAAACAACCGATATTAATTGATAAATATTTGGTAGGGAAAGAAATAGAAGTTGATGCCATTTCCGATGGAAAAAATGTTTTCGTTCCGGGAATCATGGAACATATTGAGAAGGCAGGAATCCATTCCGGAGACTCAATTGCTGTATATCCTCCACAAACCTTAACAAAAGAAGAAAAAGAAGAAATTATTCGTCAGACTCAAGCATTAGCCAGAGGATTTAAAATTATAGGGTTAATGAACATACAATTTGTATTAATGAGTGGAAAAATATATGTATTGGAAGTAAACCCTCGATCCAGCCGAACTATTCCATTTATGAGCAAAGTTACCGGTATTCCTCTCGCAAAAATTGCTACTAAAGCAGTGTTGGGAAAATCTTTGAAAGAGCAAGGATACGCTATGGATTGTTATTCGGAATCTCGTAATATATTTATTAAAGCACCTGTTTTCTCTTTTGCCAAATTGCGTTCTGTAGATATAACTCTCGGCCCTGAAATGAAATCTACCGGGGAAGTTATAGGAAAAGATACCATTTACGAAAGAGCTCTTTACAAAGCTCTTCGAGCAGGGCAAATCAATATACCGATTCTTGGAAATGCAGTATTTACAGTAGCCGATAAGGATAAGGCAGAGGCTTTACCTTTAGCGAAAAGATTTTACGATATAGGATATACAATTATGGCAACTAAAGGAACAGCCAAATATTTCCGTGATTATAATATTCCGGTTGTTGAAATTAACAAAATTGAAAGTGAAGACAATAACATCGTAAAAATCATGCAGCAAGGCAAAGCTCAATTTGTTATTAATACACTTTCTAATGATGGAACCGCACAAGAAGACGGATTCTTAATACGAAGAAATGCAGTTGAAAACAGTGTTGCCTGCTTCACCTCTTTAGATACTACTGCCGCTGTGGTTCAGGTATTAGAATCTATCGTATTCGATATTAAACCGTTTTAAGTATAAAATTAAAGAAATGATATTATAAAAAGTCCTGTTATAACAGGACTTTTTTGTTTTTAATAAATACTTAAATTCAGATTGACCTTCTAAAATACCTGATAAGGTCTAACTGCAATGTTTGAAAAAGAATATTATTTTGATTTTATAAGCTATATTGAAATTTTTAACTCTATTTTTCAAGCTTAGACTCAAAAGTTTATGTAAAATTCATATCATACAAGATTTTTATTTTAGAAACAGTTTCTTGATAAATTATTCATAATCTTATAAAGAACCAAATATTAAATATATGAATAAAAATAATATGAATTAATTAACAAAAGATACATAAATTATGAAATAAAAAAATTATTTTTGAATAAATTTATATAAAAATTATGGCAAAAGAATTGAATTCGGATCTTGGAAAACTCCTATTGCGTATTTCAATAGGTGGCTTAATGATCTTCCATGGAGTATCTAAATTACTTCATGGTCATGACTTTATAAAAGGGATGTTAACCTCCAAAAACATGCCTGAATATCTCTGGTTAGGAGTTCCGGTAGGAGAAGTTATTGCTCCCCTTTTCATCATATTAGGTATTTTCACAAGAATATCATCAATTTTAATCATTATTACCATGCTTATGACTTTCTATTTGGTACATGGTTTTGCAGGATTTTCAATTTCACAAACTGGAGGACTTAAAGTAGAGCTTAATCTATTTTATTTACTTACCTCCCTAGCATTATTATTTTTAGGATCAGGAAAATATAGCATATATAAAGGAAATAATGGAATTATGATATAAAATAATTTCGTAGTAATTTTTGTTCATTATTTTTTATTACTATACAATCCATACATGAATTTTGAGAAAATATTTACACACAATGATAAATGGATCGCCAAAAAGCTTTCTGCGGATAAAAAATATTTTGATAAATTGTCAAAGGGACAGAATCCCGAAATTTTATATATAGGTTGCTCTGATAGTCGCGTCGCAACAGAAGAGCTATTGGGAGCGAAACCCGGTGAAGTATTTGTTCACAGAAATTTGGCTAATATGGTTATTAGCACAGATTTTAATGTGCAATCTGTCATCACTTATGCTATTGATCATTTAAAAATTAAACAAATTATAGTATGCGGACATTATTATTGTGGTGGTGTAAAAGAAGCCATGGAAGCTAAAGATTTAGGTCTTTTAAATCCTTGGTTGCGTAATATAAGGGATGTTTATAGAATTCATAAAGATGAATTAAATTTAATTAAAAGCTCAGAGGAAAAATATAATAGACTTATTGAATTGAATGTTGAAGAGCAATGCATTAACTTAATAAAAACTGCTTCTGTACAGAAAGCAATCATTGAAAATAATCTTAAGGTTCACGGTTGGATATTTGATATTCGAACAGGAAAATTAATCGATATGAAAATCAATTTTAAAAAGATTTTGAAAGAGATTATGGAAATATACAATTTGTATGAAGGTAAAAGGTTATTTTAATTTTTTTAATTAGAAAAAATTGTTACTCACATCGTTTATCGATTTAATAAGATTATATTAAAATAATGGGAGAGTTTAGTAAAAACTAAACTCTCCCAAAATAAAAATAATAAAGTATTTGTATTTTATATCTTAGACCATTCTATACCAAAGACTAAATAAGCAATAATTAATGTAAATACTACATTAAAGGTTTGAGCTCCTAAAAATACCATGGTAGCTTTTCTGTTTTCTTTATTAATTAATGTTCTAAAATTAGTTTCCAATCCTATAGAGGTGAACCCTAACGCAAACCATAGTCCCTGGAATTTCTTTAATTCATTTATAACAGGTTTATATTGTTCAGTTGGAATTACAAAAGAAAATAATAAAGATGCCATAATAAAACCTATAACGAACTTAGGAAATCTATCCCAAATTACCTTTAAGCTAGGTTTATCTGCAAATTCATTTCCATCTTTTTTAGTATAACTCCAGTAAACTGCGATTAAGAATGCAGCAATACCTAATAAAACATTCTGTGAAAATTTTACAATGGTACTTATTTTTAAAGCTTCTTCCCCGTAAACTGCCCCGGTTGCTGCTACTGCTCCGGTTGTGTCTATGGTTCCTCCTATCCAAGCTCCTGCCATGACTTCTCCTAATCCTAAAAATTTTGCCAATGCAGGCATAATTATAATCATAGGAACTGCAACTACTAAAACTAGAGACACTACATAAGATAATTTTTTTGAATCCCCTTTAATTGCTCCAGCCGTAGCTATGGCCGCAGAAACTCCACAAATTGACACGGCACTGGAAAGCATCATAGACATTTCTTTATCTATGTTGAATTTTTTACAAAGCCAGAATGAAAAATACCAAACCGAAAATACTACTACTACTGACTGTATTAATCCTAATGCTCCTGCTTGCATTATATCTTGGAATATGATTGTTGAACCAAGAAAAATTAATCCAATTTTAACATACATTTCTGAAGATAAGCAACCTTTTATCCATTGAGGTGTACCGAAAAAATTATTTATGACCAATCCTATAAACAAACAAAATATAACGGTTTCAAGTCCCCAATAATTCATAATCGAATTTCCTCCGATTATCATTGCAATTATAGTAAGAACAAATAGCAATGGAAAGCCTTTCACTGAACTCATTGGTTTTCCCTGTAGCACATCTGCTATAAGTAATAAATCATAAGAAACAATAAAAACAATAAAAATGTTAATGAAATTTTTGATAGTTAATACGTTGGATAACAATTCATTACCCGTACTCCATTTGAATGTAGGCCAACTTACTGTATAACCTAGGGAAGCATATAAAATAATACCTAATAAGATGACAAATCCACCAATGATCGTGGCAGTCCAATCTTCTGTTAATTTTAATTTTTTCATTTTCAATTTTTGATGTTCTTTAAAAAGTTTTTCAATCTTATTTTATTTAAAAACATCGCAAATGTAATAATTCCTATCGAATTAATAGGATTTAAAATAATGATTTTTACCTGGAAGATGAGTTTATGCTAAATACATACTTTTATTGTTTATAAAAAATGTATTTTTGCATTATTGTAGATAATATGAAGAACATAAGAAATTTTTGCATTATAGCCCATATAGATCACGGCAAAAGTACGTTAGCAGACAGGCTTTTACAACAAACAAAAACTATTTCAGACCGAGAATTGCAGGAGCAAACGTTGGACGATATGGACCTTGAACGGGAACGAGGTATTACCATAAAAAGTCATGCAATTCAGATGGAGTATGAATATGAAGGGGAAAAATATGTACTAAATTTGATCGATACTCCGGGACATGTTGATTTTTCTTATGAAGTTTCACGTTCAATAGCAGCCTGTGAAGGTGCTCTTCTAATTGTAGATGCAGCACAAAGCATCCAAGCTCAAACTATTTCTAATTTATATTTGGCTTTAGAACATGATCTGGAAATTATACCGGTACTAAATAAAATTGATTTACCGGCTGCAAACCCTGAAGAGGTTACGGATGAAATAGTTAACCTTTTAGGTTGCAAACCGGAAGATGTACTTCGAGCAAGTGGTAAAACGGGAGAAGGAGTTGAAGAATTACTTGAGCAAATTGTAAAAAGAATCCCGGCTCCATCCGGAAATCCTGATGCCCCTTTACAAGCCTTAATATTTGATTCTGTTTTTAATCCTTTCCGAGGTATAGAGGCTTATTTTAAAGTAGTGAATGGTAGTATAAAAAAGGGTCAGAAAGTAAAATTCATGGCTACCGAAAAAAGTTACGATGCTGATGAAATAGGTACTCTAAAATTGAATCAACTACCTAAAGATAGCATTCAATGTGGGGACGTAGGATACATTATTAGCGGTATAAAGGAAGCCCGTGAAGTTAAGGTAGGTGATACTATCACTTCTTTTGAAAATCCTGCATTAGAAGCTATTGCCGGTTTTGAAGAAGTAAAACCTATGGTATTTGCCGGAATTTATCCCGTTGATACAGAGGAATATGAATTGTTACGCTCTGCACTTGAAAAACTTCAGTTAAATGATGCTTCCCTGGTTTTTGAACCGGAATCTTCCGCTGCTTTAGGATTTGGTTTTCGTTGTGGATTTTTAGGTATGCTACACATGGAAATTATACAAGAACGTTTGGAAAGAGAGTTTAGAATGACTGTAGTTACAACCGTTCCCAATGTTTCTTATAATGCCTATCTTAACAAAGATCCTGAGAAAGCAATAGCTGTACATAATCCATCAGAGCTACCTGAAGCTACTACCCTAAATCGGGTTGAAGAGCCATATATCAGAGCTTCCATTATTACTAAAACAGACTTTATCGGTGCGGTAATGAATCTTTGTATTGAAAAAAGAGGAGAATTAACTAATCAATCCTATTTAACTACTGATCGAGTTGAGCTATTATTTGAGATGCCTCTAGCTGAAGTAGTTTTCGATTTTTATGACCGATTGAAAACGATTTCTAAAGGATATGCATCTTTTGATTATTCTCCTTCAGGGATGAAAGTATCTAAATTGGTAAAAGTAGATATACTTATTAATGGAGAACATGTTGACGCATTATCTGCTCTTATTCATCATGATAATGCTTATAACATAGGTAAAAAGATGTGTGAAAAATTAAAAGAATTAATTCCAAGACAACAATTTGACATTCCTCTTCAAGCTGCCATCGGATCCAAAATTATTGCGCGCGAAACCATTAAAGCATTGCGTAAAGATGTTACTGCCAAATGTTATGGTGGAGACATTTCTCGTAAAAGAAAATTATTGGAAAAGCAAAAACAAGGTAAGAAAAGAATGCGACAAATTGGACGTGTGGAAGTACCTCAATCAGCATTCCTTGCCGTATTAAAATTAGATTAATAAACTATATTTTTTCCTTCTTACATCAATCAATCGGAAAATGTGAAGGTTTTACTAAAAATAGTAAGGAAATAGATTGTAATTAAATTCAATAGTTATATAATATAATCTATAAGGTTACTTATTATATTATATTTTATTTCATTAAAAATTTAAATATAGTAAACATCATATTGCTTTATACTTATGATATCCAATTATTTAAGCTATGTAAACCATTAATTTGTATATAGTTTACAATGATATAATTATTTTTTTTAATAATTCATTACCATCTAATCAATAAATTTAATTTATAATATATTATTGTTTATTCTAACCTAATATCTATTTTCGTTTGATTTGTTGAGTAGCTAATCAAATAAAAAAATTAATATTACGAGTTTTTAATAAGCGGAAATTTTTAAAATATAAACAATGTGTTTATATTTTTTACGAAAAAAAATTTTTATAATTAATTTTTCGTAACCATTTTCAATTATATACTACATATAACAATAAGAGAATTAAGGTTTGAATTCTTAAAGACTTTAGAGTATAGTTTTTATAAAGATTTAACACTTGTGTTTAATTTCTCTTTTTAAGAAACATTAATATTATAATAAATTCTCAAAAGATAACAGGTTCTGTTATTATAATATATTATGTGTATTATAAAATTTTTTATGTAAAAATTAAAAAACTTATTTATACTATGATTTTTGAAAAAGTTTTTGAAGAAATAAATGAAGTAGTTACTATTTCTAAAGAGGAAAAAGATTATTTAAAATCTATTCTAAAATTCAGAAAGCTCAATAAAAGGGAATTTCTTTTACAGCAAGATGAAGTGCAAGATAACTATTATTATGTACTTTCAGGCTGCTTACGTAGTTATATTAATGATAAAAAAGGATTGGAACAAGTATTACAATTCTCTTCCAAAGGTTGGTGGATTGCTGATAATGAAAGTATTTTATATAAACAACTTGCAAAATTTAATATTGCAGCCGATCTTGATTCTGAAATACTTATCTTATCAAATACTGCAAAAGAAGAATCCGTCAAAAGGTTTCCAAAATTAGAACTGTATTATAATGAGAGTTTAATTCGTTCCGTTATATTCTTACGTAATCGTCTGTATGAAATTCTAAGTCTATCCGCAGAAGAAAGGTATATAAACTTTTGTAAAAGATTTCCGGAATTAAAAGATTCTATTTCGCAAAAACATATTGCGTCTTACATTGGTATAACTCCTGAATTTTTTAGCGCTATGAAAAAGAAACTGAAAGAAAGACAAATTTGTTTAGAAAGCAGTAAATTTCCTGAAAATAAATATTACCATTAACAGGCACAACTAATTTTATTATTAAGCAATCCATAGAATCAATCTAGTTTATCTTGGGGTTATAGATATTAAAAATCATTAGTCTTTTATAAAAATATTGGTTTTTAAACCTATGAAAAAGTGAATAATCTGCCGAATGTATTTTTTGACTATAAAGAATACAAATTATCACTTCATCCAACAAATGAAATGATTAAAGATATTAATCTTCCCCTTTTATACTCCCAATTAGAGATTTTAATGGAATTACTTTTGCCTGCAATATGAATTCTATGGATAACGTTGCCTCTAACTTTAGTTAATACCATAAAAAAAAGATTGTTAAACCTCCACAAATCTCTTCCTGAGGTGGTTACAGTGAATATGTATGGATAATTATTAGGAAGTGGCTTAATAGAGATTTCAAGCAATTTGATGTTAATGAAATGTTAGCAATTAACCAATATTAGAATCAATGGTTATTACCAGTCAGTTTTATAGTTCTTATTTTTGTGACGATATTGATTAGTTTAAAGTTGATTATTTCCTGAATCTATTAGTTCTCTTATATGGTTTCTATAGAGGCAGTCTCTTATTTCCATTTATCTTTCTTATTGTGCAATTCTTTATGTATGGTGATATTATTCTTTCACATCGGAAATTGTTTGAGAAAAAAAGAAACTATTTTGAATTTAATTGAATTTATAAATGAATATCAAAATAAACATGAGGTGTTTATTTAAATAATTTTACAAAATTTATAGTTATTTTTCCTTTATATTTTTTATACTAGTATATAAATTTATACAAATTTTAAAACCTATTCACTAAAGTTATGGGAAGAATTAATGTATTTATTTATAAATTTACCCTATGAATTTAGTAAAATATATCATACTATTATTGGATGAAGCCGGCCAGGTAACTTTACCTTCTTTTGGAAAATTTGAATTAAAGCTTGTTTCCGTAAAGAAAGATGAAGAAACCAATCAAATCCTTCCTCCCTCCTATTCTCTTAATTTTAATCAACAGCATAATTTAAATGATGATAATCTGGCTAATCTAATTGCAGACTTAGAATCTATTGATGTAGAAAAAGCCAAAGAATCAGTTTATCAAATTATCTCTGAGTGGAAAAACTCATTAAAAACCAATCAAAACTTAACAGTCGAAAACTTAGGAACTTTTACCTCAGTAAAAGAAAAAATTAATTTTCAAAATGTAGACAGTTTTGCTACCTATAAAAATTTTGGTTTACCTACTTTATAATTAAACATCAAACTATATGAAAGCCAAAACTCCTTCCGAGTCAAAAACTATTATGACTACCATTGTTCTTACAAATGAAACCAATGCGTATAACAATATGTTTGGAGGAGATTTACTTTCATTAATGGACCGGGCTTGTGCTATTGCCGCACAAAGACATGCAGAAGCTAAGGTAGTTACAGCTTCTGTAAATCACGTTTCATTTTCCTTGCCAATACCTTTAGGCAGTACAGTGGAAGCAATAGCCAAAGTATCAAGAGCTTTCGGCTCCTCCATGGAAGTTATTGTAGATATATGGATTGATGATGTTATAAATCACAGAAAAATAAAAACCAATGAGGGAATTTACACTTTTGTCGCATTAGATGAAACCATGAAACCAAAAAAAATTCCGGACTTAGTTCCTGAAACCGAAGAAGAAATAATTAGATATACGGGAGCGATCCATCGTCGCGAATTATCATTGCTCTTATCCGGGAGAATTACTCCTTCAGAAGCTATCGAGTTGAAAAAGCTATTGGAAGGAAACTAAAATATATAAGCTAGTTCAAATTTTTATCAGTGTACTTTTGTAAAAGTAAATCTTCACCGTTAAATACAGCATAAGTATAATAGGAGATCCAATCTCCCAAATTTATGTAATGACTTTCTTTATCTTTACCAATAGATAAATCCATGGGTAAATGACGATGTCCATAAACAAAATAGTCATAATGCGTATTGGTTAATTTTTCTTTAGAAAAAACAATTAACCACTCTTTATCTTCTCCTAAAAACTTGATATCTTCTTCTCCACTGATTAATTTATTTTTTCTTGACAAATAATTTCCTAAAGCTACACCAATATCAGGATGTAACCATCGAAAAAACCATCGAGCGAAAGGATTAGTAAAAAGTTTTTTCATTCTTTTATATCCATGATCTCCGGGTCCTAATCCATCCCCATGTGCAATAAAGAAACTTTTATCATTAATTATGAAGTTTTGTTCTTCTGTAAAAACAGTTATAGACAGTTCTTTTTGGAGGTAATCTCTCATCCATAAATCATGATTGCCGGTAAAAAAATAAATAACGACTCCGGAATCTGAAAGTTCTGCCAATTTCCCTAAAATACGTACAAACCCTTTAGGAACAACCGTTTTATATTCATGCCAGAAATCAAATAAATCTCCTAACAAGAAAAGTACTTGTACATCATTTTTTATTTGATCTAAAAAATCTACAAAAATTTTTTCTCTTTTTCTGGAAGAAACTTCATCTGGAGCTCCCAAATGTTGATCCGAGGCAAAATAAACTTTTTTACCTTTATCCAGATTAATTTTTATTGATCCTCCTTTATCCATTCACCATAAGAAGTTTCTGTTTCATATAATGTAAGCTTTGCTAGTATAATAGCCGCAGGAAGTTCCGATTGAATCTTTTCAGCAAAGTCCATCAGCATATTTTCACAAGTAGGCTGGTAGTTTGTAAAGATAACCTTATGTCCTTCTTTTATCAATTGTTCTCCTAATTTTTTATGTTCTGTAAGGGCATTTAAAATAATGGCATGATCCAAAGGATCTATTATTAATCTTTTGATGATAGACTTTAAATCTCCAAAATCCATAACCATTCCATTCTTAACATTATGTACATCGTTGGAAGGTATCCCTTTAACGGTTACATAGAGTTTATAAGAATGTCCGTGAATATTCTTACATTTACCATCGTACCCCCATAAAGCATGTGCCGTTTCAAATGTAAAAATTTTAGTAAGCCTTATCACAATTAAAAATTTTGATTATCTTAGGCAAAGATAATTGAAAAATCTCATGTGGCAAGAAATACTCTCTACCCTGTTCCCTATGAGGTGTATCGGCTGTGAAATAATTATTTCTTCAACCCAATCTTATTTATGTGAAAACTGTAAAGCCAACTTACCTTTCACTCATATGCCATTTATCCGAGATAATTCTATATATGATAAAATAAGTGAATCTGTAAAAATTGAATTTGCTTCCTCATTGCTATTTTTTTCAAAAAAAAATATTACACAGAAATTAATTCACCATTTAAAATATAAAAATAAGCCTGAAATAGGTTCTTGGTTAGCTGAAATTTGGTATAGGCAAAACCAAGATAACCCTTATTTAAAAGAAGTAAATACCATTATTCCGGTACCTATTCATTATAAAAGATTGAAACAAAGAAATTATAATCAAATCATACTTTGCTGTAAAAGATTAGCCTCATTAATGAATTGCAATTTTGACGAACATTTACTAGAAAGAGTAATTCATATGGAATCGCAAATAGAATCTAACAAGGATGAGCGTATGAACAGGATGAAAAAGGCCTTTATAAGAACCAATCAAAGTTCCAGTCATTATTTATTAGTCGATGATGTTTTAACAACCGGCGCAACTTTAATATCCTGCGCCCATGAATTATTGAAAATACAAAATTCTCAAGTCAGTATATTTACTTTAGCCATTGCTTCATAATAATTAAAATAAATTATATCTTAATAAATATACAAATTAAGTATACTCTAAAGATAAATAAAGATTAAAATTATCCTTATTTTAAAATAAAGATAAAAATATTTTGTTAAAAAGTTGTAAATAAAAAAAAATAATTATAATTTTATACATTAATTACCGTAGACTATAAAACTATTATTTATCAAGTAAATTTTATAAATTTTAAAGATAAAATGCTTATGAAGAAATTTTTATTATTTATTACATTGCTACTTTCAATGAACTTGGTTACCGCAAAAGATATACCAGTAAGTTTTTTAATGGACATTTCCTATCAAGACCAACCTTATACAAAATCAAAATTATATCCTAATCCTGCAGTAAATTTTATACTTGTTAAGAATTCCAGTTCATCAAGAATTCTTAATATATCTGTTTTATCCATGGTTGGTACTAATCTGATCGATAAAGACATATTAGATAATAATCAAAATCAAGAAATTAACATTTCTAAACTACCTACCGGACGATATTTTGTAAAAGTATCCTATTCCGATGGAAGCAGAGAGATACTCACTCTTATTAAACTATAATATAATCTTAGGTTCTATTTTTGTCATAGATACCTGTATTTATTTGGCATATTAATTGACCTTAGAACATGGACAAACTTTAGAGATTGCACATTTCTCTTTAATAATCAGCATTATAATCTAATAGGATTTACAAAAAGTAACAATCCGTATCCTATATACCTGAAAGTTTGTCACTAAATCTTTAATACGAAACATTATGAAGTTCGACATATTGTCATTAGATCAAGTTATGCAAAATGATAGTGAGTTTATTCCTTTATTAAGTCAGGATGAAGAAGATAAAATGATGAATGAAACTTTTCCTGCGGTACTACCTCTACTTCCCGTTAAAAATGTAGTATTATTTCCAGGAGTAGTTATTCCAATTACAGCAGGTAGAAATAAATCCATCAATTT
>NZ_JAMBJZ010000024.1:0-5259 GCF_025291155.1 Apibacter sp. | reverse complement strand
ACTTCCCGTTAAAAATGTAGTATTATTTCCAGGAGTAGTTATTCCAATTACAGCAGGTAGAAATAAATCCATCAATTTACTGCAAGATGCTCAGCAAAGCGACAAAATTATAGCAGTAATCACGCAAAAAGATGTGAACGTAGACAATCCCACCCTTGAAGATATGTATTCCGTTGGGACTATAGGTAAAATTTTAAAATTACTTAAAATGCCGGATGGAAGCTCCATGGTTATTTTACAAGGAATACGTAAATTTTCTATAAATTCTATACTTGAAGAAGAACCTTATTTAAAGGCAGAAGTTACTTTGCTGGAAGATAAAAGAAAAATTTCAACTAAAAATAAAGAACATTTTAATGTATTATTGGAAAGTCTTCGTGAAACGGCAATTAAAATAATCAATGAAAATCCAGCCATTCCTTCAGATGCATCCTTTGCCATTAAAAATATTGAAGGAAGTTCATTACTAGTTAATTTTGTTGCTTCAAATCTTGACTTACCTTTAATCAAAAAGCAAGAATTATTAGAAATTAACAGTTTATTGGATAGGGCTTCCAAAACATTAAAATATTTAAACTTCGAGCTTCAGAAAATAAGCTTAAAAAATTCCATACAAGATAAAGTAAATAGTGACCTGAGCAAACAACAACGCGAGTATTTCCTTCATCAGCAAATGAAAACCATTCAGGAAGAACTGGGAGGGGTATCCTATGAAGCAGAAGTTCAGGAGATGAAAGATAAAGCTTCTAAGAAAAAATGGAGCAAATCTATACATGAACATTTTGAAAAAGAACTTAACCGATTAGTTCGAATGAATCCTCAAACCCCGGATTACGGAGTTCAGAGGAATTATCTGGAATTAATGTTGGATTTGCCTTGGGAAAAATATTCTAAAGATAATTTTGATATCAATCATGCCGAGAAGGTACTAAATAAAGATCATTTTGGGCTAGAAGATGTAAAAGAACGTATTCTTGAATATCTTGCTGTTTTAAAACTTAAGGGAGACATGAAATCCCCTATTATTTGCCTATACGGCCCTCCCGGAGTTGGAAAAACTTCTTTAGGTAAATCTATAGCCTCTGCCTTAGGTAGAAAATACATACGAATATCACTAGGTGGATTACATGATGAATCGGAAATAAGAGGACATAGAAAAACCTATATTGGGGCTATGCCGGGAAGAATCATTCAATCCATAAAAAAAGTAGGAACTTCGAATCCGGTAGTAGTATTGGATGAGATTGATAAAATCAGTTCGAGCGGACATGGTGATCCTTCTTCAGCCTTACTTGAGGTGCTGGATCCGGAACAAAACAGTACGTTCCACGATAATTTCCTAGATGTTGATTATGACTTATCCAAAGTATTATTCATTGCCACTGCCAATAATTTGGGAACCATTCAGCCTGCATTATTGGACCGAATGGAAATTATAGATATATCGGGATATACCATTGAAGAAAAAGTAGAAATAGCTTATAAGTATCTTTTACCTAAACAAATTACTGAACACGGGCTGAATAAAAAAGATATATCTATAAGTAAAAAAGAATTGGAATTTATTATTCAAGCCTATACTCGAGAATCAGGAGTTAGAGGATTGGAGAGAAAAATCTCTAAAATAGTAAGAAATATAGCATTACAAATTGCTCGAAATAAGGAGTATGATAAAAAATTAAGTAAAGATAAAATTATTGAAATTCTAGGTCCCCCTATGTTGCCTGAAACTTCAGAAACCAATAAAGTTCCGGGTGTAGTTACGGGACTTGCCTGGACACAAGTGGGAGGAGATATCTTATTTATTGAAAGTATCCTTTCCAAAGGAAAAGGAAATTTATCTATGACCGGAAATTTGGGGACTGTAATGAAAGAATCGGCGACCATTGCGTTAGAATATATAAAATCCAATTATAAAAATTTCAATATTGATCCTCAAAAAATTGAGGAAAGCAATATTCACATTCATGTTCCCGAAGGAGCTACTCCGAAAGACGGACCTTCTGCTGGTATAGCGATGCTTACTTCCCTTGTTTCTTCATTTACCGGGAAAAAAGTAAAATCTAAATGGGCCATGACCGGAGAAATTACTTTACGAGGTAAAGTTCTTCCTGTAGGTGGTATTAAAGAAAAAATATTAGCCGCTAAACGCGCAGGAATAACTGATGTAATTTTATGCGAAGAAAACAGAAAAGATATTGAAAAAATAAATCCTGATTATATTAAGGGATTACGAATTCATTATGTTACTCAAATGTCTGAAGTGATAGAACTTGCAATCTAAATAGATTCAAAACACATATATAAGCCTGATTATAATATAATCAGGCTTTTTATTTTACCCTGTCGGTGTACTGTTATTATAACTGTCTTATATCTTTAAAGCTTCGTAATAAAAAACCTAATCATAAAAGATAGTATTTTAATTCTCTTTAATTACTAAAATATTAATAGACAAATTAAAGAGTAGTAGGTAATCTTATCGATAAAATCTGTAATAAATAGAAATTTTAAACTATATAATTTCACTGTGAATATATATGACCTTTTTTAAATGATATCTCAATTACTTTGTAATTAACAGATTATAACAAATAGCATAAATTTATTATGTTTTAGTATTTACAAATACTCTTAAAAATTTTTATTTATGAAAAATTAAATTTTATATCGCGAAAAATGGATTGGGCTATGAATAAGAAGGTTTCATAATAACTTCATATATTTTATCTATTAGATTTTTGATTATTTCCCAGAAGTAATAAAGGGGCCAAACGCCTTATCTTTTTTAAAAAAGAATACTACCATTCCATAACAAGATAAAAAATAGTTTAAAGTTTATATACGAATGATTTATTAAAAAAATTCATTTTTATTTTGTTTACCTTTGAAATTATGAATATGCAAGCGGTACAAAATTTTTATCAAAATATTATTGATAAAGAGAAAAAAAAATTACACCCTCTGAAAAAGAAAATTTTCATTGTGGCAATACTTCGGCTATTAGTGGTACTATTCAGTATTATACTTTGCTATCTTAACTGGAATAATAGAATACACGTAGGCACAATTATTTTAATTTCTCTGCTTGCTTTTATTTTACTTTTAAAATTCCACAACAAACTGTTTTATAAAAAAAAATATTCTCTTACTTTAATTAAAATTGCTAATGACGAATATAAAGCATTACATTATGATTTTACCCCTTTCGATGGAGCGCCTGAATATATACAAACGGAACATAGTTTTAGCTATGACCTTGATCTTTTTGGCGATAGATCTCTTTTCCAGTCTATAAATCGTAGTATTACTTCATTCGGAAAAGAATATCTTGCGCACCTGTTTCTTTCTCCATATTTAGATAAAAGCACTATTTTAGAAAATCAGGAAAGCATTCGTGAATTAACCGCAAAACAAGAATGGATAAATCATTTCAGAGTATTAGGTTCTCTAAATAGAAATACAGAAGAAGGTCGGTTTAATGTAAACACTATGTTTAATGATAAATATTTATTATATAAACAAAGATTTTGGGAAATTATGATTTACCTTATCCCGGCATTTTATATAGGTTTATCTATACTTTGTGCTTTCCAACTAGCCTCTACTTTATATTTTATTCCTTTATGGGTCTTAACCTTTTCTATCAATGCTTTTTCGCAAAAACATGTGACGCAAATTGTGGATACAGTTAGCAAAAAATCAGACAAATTATCTACCTATAGTTCCTTATTTAAAGCTATCGAAAAACAAAATTTTGAGAGCAATTTACTGAAAAATTATCAAGGAGCTCTTAAAAAGAGTACTGCCGCTTCAGCAGCTATTGATAAGCTAAATCGTTATTGTTCTCAATTAAACATGGGAATGGCTTATCCAATGGTTTTACTTTTTAACCCTGTGCTATGTTGGGGTGTGCGTTATGCCATTAAAATAGAACGATGGACAGAAACTTATCGTACACACCTTCCTTATTGGTTTGATACACTCGCACATTTCGATGCTTGGAACTCTCTCTCTACCTTTGCTTATACACACCCCGACTATTGTTATCCGAAAATAAATACAAAGCATTTTATTTTTGAGGGAAAAGAATTAGGGCATCCCTTGCTAGATCGCTCTCTTTGTGTAACCAATGACGTTACTATCGCTAGAGAAAAGTATTTTTTAGTAATTACCGGAGCAAATATGGCCGGAAAAAGTACATTTTTAAGAACCATTGGAGTTAATCACGTACTGGCCTGTATAGGTGCACCTGTATATGCACATTCCTTAGAAGTTTTTCCGGGAAATCTGGTTACCAACTTAAGAACTACTGATTCTTTAGCGGATCACGAATCATATTTCTTTTCTGAATTAAAACGATTGAAAATGATTATTGACCGTTTACATTCAGGAGAACATTTATTTATAATTTTAGATGAAATTCTTAAAGGCACCAATTCCGAAGATAAACAAAAAGGATCGCTAGCGCTTATGAAACAGCTTATATCTTTAAATGGTAATGGAATTATAGCTACCCATGATCTGGTGTTAGGAACATTAGAGCAAAACTACCCTAAAAATGTTAAAAACTACAGTTTTGAAGCAGAAATTATTAATGATGAACTTTTTTTCGATTATAAAATTAAAGAAGGGGTGGCTAAAAATATGAATGCTACCTTTTTAATGAAGAAAATGGGAATTACAGGTATTGATTAAAAAGAAAAAATACCTAACATAACTGTCAGGTATCACGTAAGTACTAGTATATAATATATTTAGAAAGTTATAAGCTTTAATTTATATCTAAACGAACTGCAAAAAAATACGTTCCAATATCAACAGGTCTATTTAATGTGGGATGATTTATAGAGGTATCAGTACGTAATGTATTACGAGTTATATTATCCTCCTTATCAATAGCAGGAAGACTTGTACTAAATGTTAGAGCAATTTCATGTTCATATCCCGGATCTCCCGGATTTTTACCGTCTGATTTTATAACAGCTATATAATTTACATACGGGGTTGTATATTGATAATTTTTAGCTTCCGGATAGATACCAACTACACACATTGCCTTTTTAGATACCTGCCCTTTTAAGTTATCACTTGCCAAATACCAATTTCTATTATATTTACCGGGAATTCCATTTCGATCTTTACAATTATCATAAGGATCAGCATTACGGTTCATACATCCTGATCTTTTATCTTTAAGATGATCATCATCTACTGGTAATCCGTCAAGATCATCTAAATCATGCAAATATGTCCAAT
>NZ_JAMBJZ010000023.1:0-22554 GCF_025291155.1 Apibacter sp. | reverse complement strand
GTCGGCTCTCCAATAATGGCACATGCTAGAGTAGGTAAATGTTTTAAAACACTGTTTAGACCTTTGGCACCGCTATTTTCTTCTTCAGCAGAAGCCACCATAATTAAATTATATTTTAAGTCTTTATGAGAATAAAAATAGGTAAATACAGCTAAAAGTGAAACCAAACAGCCGCCGGCGTCATTGGAACCTAAACCGAATATTTTTCCGTCTTTCTCTATAGCTTCAAAAGGATTGTGTGTATATTCCTTATTTGGGAAAACAGTATCTTGATGGGAATTTAAGAGTAAGTTGGGTTTGCTTTCATCAAAATACTTATTATAAGCCCATACATTATTATTTTCCCTTTTATATGGAATATTGTTGTGCGTAAACCAGGCTTCAATCAATAAAGCAGTATGGTGTTCTTCTCCTGAAAATGAAGGAGTTGAAATTAAATTCTTTAGAAGGTCAATAGCCTCTAAAGTCAGTTGTTTGATTGTTTTCATAAAACTTTTATAAAGTGATACGAGTATGTAATTGATTAGGGTTACTAATTATTTCCGGGTTGGATATAATAATATTCTCTACCCCTTGTGCAAGGGCTTCGAAACAATTATCGAGCTTCGGGATCATACCGGAATGGATAATATTGTTCGTTTTCAAATTTTGATAGGAATTATAATTTATGTTTTCAATTACACTAGTATCATCTTCAATATCTTGTAAAACCCCCATTTTTTCAAAACAATAGAGCAAGGTCGTGTTATATAGAGAAGATAGACCTACAGCAAGAGATTGGGCTATGGAATCAGCATTGGTATTAAGCAATTGTCCTTTTTTATCATGCGTAATGGCACAGAAGACAGGTGTTATTCCTGAATCTAGTAATTTTTTAATCCATTCGGAATTTATCCCGATTACATCTCCCACAAATCCGTAATCATACGTGCTATTTTCTCTTTTTTGTGAAAATATTGAATTTCCGTCAGCACCTGTAAGTCCAATCGCAGAATTATTAAAACCTTGAAGCTGAGCAACAATTTTTTTATTGCAAAGTCCGGCATACGTCATAATTGCCACATCAAGCATTTCTTCATTAGTGACCCTTCTTCCATCAATCATTATTGATTCAACACCTAATTTTACTGCCAATCTTGTTGCAGCTTTTCCTCCCCCGTGAACTAAAATTTTAGGAGTTTTTAAGGTGGAAAAATCCTGTAAAAATCGGAAAAGGACTTCCGGGTTATCGATTACATTCCCTCCAATTTTAATAATAGTTAATTGGTTTTTATCCATGGTGAAATTAATGAAATTAATACTATAGTATTGTTGTTTATGTTAGTTCTTCCAGAATTTTCGTAAGAATTGTTTGAGCCGAATAGATACGATTATTGGCTTCAGGAATAACAATTGAGGTTTCACTATCCAATATTTCATCGGTAACGATCATATTTCTTCGAACGGGTAAACAATGCATGAATTTAGCATTATTGGTTAAATCCATCTGTCTTTTGCCTATGGTCCAAGTAGGATCTTCGCTGGTTATTTGCCCGTAATCGTTGTAATTGCTCCAATTTTTTGCGTAAATAAAATCAGCATTTCTAAAAGCTTCTTCCTGATTATAAACAATTTTTATTCCTTTTGTGATTTCCGGATTAAGTTCATAGCCTAAAGGATGAGTAATAATAAAATCTACCTCCATCTTCTTCATCATTTTGGCAAATGAATTAGGAACGGATTGTGGAAGAGCCTTAGGGTGGGGCGCCCAGCTCAATACAACTTTAGGACGTTCGGTTTTCTTATATTCCTCAATTGTCAATGCATCCGCAAGGGCTTGTAAAGGGTGCTCGGTAGCTCCTTCCAAACTTATCACCGGTACAGATGCATAGGTAAGAAACGAAGAAATAACCATTTCCTCTTCGTCTTTTTTCTTATCTTTTAAGGTAGGGAAACTTCTGATTGCTATAATATCGCAATACTGTGATATGACTCTGGCAGCTTCCTTAATATGTTCTGAAGCAGAACCATCCATTATCGTTCCGTTTTCAAATTCTAATGTCCAGCCTTCTGTGTTTAAATTCATAACCATGCATTCCATTCCCAAGTTACGGGCTGCTTTTTGTGTACTTAATCGTGTCCTTAGACTAGGATTAAAAAATAAAAGCCCTATGGTTTTGTCTCTTCCCAATTCTTTATTAGCGAAAGGATTTTTCTTGATTTTTTTGGCTAGTTTTAAAAGTTCATTTAAGTTTTGAATATCATCAACAGAAGTATATTTCTTCATTATTTCTAAGTTTATATAGTGTTATTAAAAGAAAGACAGTAAACTGTCGTAAAATATATCAATTTCTTTTTTAGAAATGTTTAAAGGAGGAAGTACCCTTAATAGGTTTTTGTTACTGGAATTACCAGTAAAAATATTTTTTTCATAAATTAATTTTTTACGAAGATCAGCCACTTCGAAATCAAATTCAAGTCCTAACATCAATCCCTTTCCTTTAATTTTTTTTATTTGCGGAATTGAAGCAAATTTTTCAATAAAGTAGGCGGATTGCTCGCGGACATTTTCCAATATATGCTCATTTTCAAAAACCTCTAAAACAGCCAAAGCTGCTGCACAAGCAAGATGATTACCACCAAAAGTGGTTCCTAATAATCCATAAGATGGTTTAAATTCAGGGGAAATTAGTATTCCTCCAATAGGGAAGCCATTACCCATTCCTTTGGCTAAAGATATAATATCTGCTTTAATTCCATGATGCTGATGGGCAAAAAATTTCCCCGATCTTCCATATCCGCATTGGATTTCATCCAGAATTAAAATTACCTTATTTTCTTTACAAACTTTTTCAAGTTCCTGGAAAAACTCTTTAGTTCCTTCGTCCAAGCCTCCAACACCTTGTATTGTTTCAATAATAACTGAAGAAATATTCCCTTTGGCTATCTCTTTTTTTACGGTTTCTATATCATTTAACTCACAAAATACTACGTCATGTTGATAATTGAGTGGAGCAATAATTTTAGGATTGTCAGTTACTGCAACTGCTGCAGAAGTTCTCCCATGAAAACTATTTTTAAAAGCTAAAACTTTAGATTTTCCGGTATGGAAAGAAGCTAATTTTAGAGCATTTTCATTGGCTTCAGCCCCGGAATTGCAGAGAAATAAAGCATACTCAGGATATTCTGAAATTTGAGGTAATAAATTTCCGAGTTTTCTCTGTAAAGGGTTGATAATTGAGTTGGAATAAAACCCGATTTTATTAATTTGTTCGGTTACCTGCTTTATATAAGTCGGATGTGAATGCCCGATTGAAATAACACCGTGTCCCCCATAAAAATCAAGATAAGCATTCCCGTTTTCATCCCATACAGTACTGCCTAATGCTCTTTCGGGAGCTATCGTATAGAGTGGATATACGTTAAATAAACTCATTTTAGTATTTGTTTTAAATTATTATAAGTAAAGCAATAAATAGAGATGTCTCAATTATTTATTCGAAATTTGACTAATTTTTTTATAAGAAGCTAAAAGTCCTTTAATGATAGCAGAACTTGCTCCTTGATGATCCATTTCATTAATTCCTGCAATTGTGCATCCGCCCGGTGTAGTAACCTTATCAATTTCTTGTTCAGGATTACTTTTTTTAATTTCTAGTAGACGTGCTGCGCCGATGCAGGTTTGAGTAATCATGGCTATCGCTTCATTAGGTTCGAGTCCCATTTCTATAGCGCCTAAAGTGTGAGCCCGAATAATCCTCATCCAAAAAGCAATACCACTGGAACAAATAATAGTGGCCGCTTGCATTTGTTCTTCTGGAATTTCAATAGCATGACCTAGTTGATTAAAGATATTCAAAGCGATTGGTATTCGTTCTTTTCCTTTTGAATTTGAACACAGACAGGTCATGGATTGATTCACTGATATGGCAGTATTTGGCATCGCCTGAATAATGGATTGATTACTACCTATATGTTCTTCTAATTTAGAGATATTGAATCCTGCTACCACAGATATGATTGTATGAGTATCGGTAAGTAAGCCTTTACATTCGCTCAAAACGATCGGTAATATTTTGGGCTGAACGGCAAAAATTATAATTTCTGAATTTTTAATTGCCGTTTTATTATCAGTAGTCAGAAATATAGAATGAGAGGTTTCAAATTCTTTTATTGTTTCAATATTCCGTTTAGTAATATATAATGTTTCTGTAAAATTGCTGTTAATAATTCCTTTGGCTATTGCCAATCCTAAATTTCCTGCTCCGATAATTGCTATTTTCATATTATTGCTTTTACTTGTAAAAAATAAATCATAATTATTAATTCATCTCAGATGTAAAATTTATTATAGTTTATTGTTTGGAATCATACCAAATTACATTAGAAAAATTTAATTAATATACCAAGGAAACTAATCATGTTTTTGTAGTTTCTATGTACAATTTTTATAATGAATTATTTTATTCATACTTAATTATATTTAGAATGCTACCGGTTTTAAATGTAATCCTTCAGATTCATTGAATCCGAATAGCAGATTCATATTTTGTATTGCCTGTCCGGAAGCTCCTTTAGTTAAATTATCAATTACCGATGTAATCAACAGGATATCTCCATGCCTTTGTATCTCCAATAAACATTTATTGGTATTAACCACCTGCTTTATAGAGATAGGGTCATTTGAAAGATAAATAAAAGGATGATCTTTATAATATTCAGTATATAAATTTATAGCTTGTTCCTTAGATATATCCGTTTTTAAATAGACGCCGGCAAGAATACCACGAGAAAAATTTCCACGCATCGGCAGGAAATAGAGTTGATAATTATCGTCTCCTAGATAATGAATGCTTTGTAAAATTTCAGCTTCGTGTTGGTGGCTGAATTCTTTATAAAATGATACATTATTATTTCTCCAACTAAAATGAGTAGTAGAAGAAAGAGATTGTCCGGCTCCGGTAGAACCGGTTACGGCATTTATATGGATATCTTTATGTAACAGACCTTCCTTAGCTAAAGGGAGTAATGCTAATTGAATAGCAGTGGCGAAGCAACCGGGATTTGCAATATTTTTTGCTTTTCTTATTTCCTCTCTTTGTAATTCAGGAAGTCCGTATGTAAATGACCTTTCTTGAAATGTATGGTTAGGTTTAACTCTGAAATCATTACTAAGATCAATAATTTTCGTGTTTTTAGAATATAGGTTATTTTCTAAAAATTCTCTGGATTTACCATGTCCCAAACAAAGAAAAACCACATCAGAATCCTGGTCGATTTTATCAGTGAAAATTAAGTTAGTTTCTCCTAAAAGATCTTTATGCACTTTACTTACAGGATTGCCAGAATTGGAGGTACTGTAAATGGATGTAATCTGCACATTAGGATGATTGATAAGAATTCGTATTAATTCTCCGGCAGTGTAACCTGCGCCTCCTACTATACTTGCTTTTATTTTATTCATTTTGAATGTTAGGCTATTACTAAACTAGGCTTTGTCTATTATAAGATTGCATTAAGTTAAGATAAATTTCATATTTATATAATTTTTATTGGATAATTTTTTTAATAAATTAATTTACTTACGGGATAAAAGTGATATAATCTACAAAACATCATTAAATAAAATTTTAAAATTTATGTGTTATTTTTTATTTCAAGATATCTTCTTCTATGAAACTTTTAAAAATGTTTTGATTTATTTAATCAATTTATACGCTTAGTTATGACCATTCTTTTCTTGTATTTTTATTATAGCACATTGAAAGAAGTAGTAAATTAATTATTTATAAATTATCATATAGAATATAATTTTAAAATTTATTCTTGATCATTAAAACTATGATGGATTTTTAATTGATTTCCGAATATTTTTATAAATCCTTTTGCATCTCTACTATCCCATGCTTGATTTTCTTCACCGTAAATTGCAACTTTGGATTGCATCATATCATAAGGTGAATTTATGCCGATCATGCGGAAATAATAAGGATATAGCTGAACCTTTACAGTTCCTGTAACTCGTTTTTGAGATGAGGTTAAAAAAGCCTCTATATCTCTCATAACCGGATCTAAGTATTGAGCTTCATGCAATAAAGTTCCATACCAATTTGCTAAGGAATCTTTATGTAATAGTTGCCAGCGAGAAAGGGTATGTTTTTCAAGCAGGTGATGTGCTTTAATAATTATCATTGAGGCGGGAGCTTCAAAACCTACACGTCCTTTTATTCCCAAAATGGTGTCTCCAACATGTATATCTCTTCCAATGGCATATTTTCCACCAATTTCATTAAGTTTTTGAATTAAAGCAACAGAATTCATTTTTTCACCATTTAATCCAATGGGTTCTCCTTTAGAGAATTCAATTTCAAGTATAGCAGAATCTGTTTCGGAAAGTTGAGTAGGAAAGGCATCTTCCGGTAATGCAAGATCGGAAGAAAGAGTTTCAACACCTCCAACAGAAGTACCCCATATACCTTTATTGATGGAATACTTAGCTTTTTCCCAGTTCATATGTATTCCCTGTTTTTTCAAATAATCTACTTCTTGTTGACGAGTAACTTTTTCATCGCGGATCGGCGTAATTATTTTAGATTTAGGTGAGATGACTTCAAAAGCAACATCAAAACGTATTTGATCGTTTCCTGCTCCCGTACTTCCATGAACAATATATTCTGCATCTATACTCTTGGCATATTCCGCGATTGCAATTGATTGAAAGATTCGTTCAGCACTTACAGATAAGGGATAAGTATTATTTTTCAGAATATTTCCATAGATAAGAAAACGTAAGCAATCTTTGTAAAACTTGTCGATTATATTTATGGTTTTGTGAAAATTGGAACCCAGTTCGTAAGCGCGTTTTTCTATTTGTTTCAATTCTTCACTTGAAAAACCTCCGGTATTTATTATAACCGTGTGTACTTCCATTTCATGCTCTCTTGTTAGCTTAACCAGAGAATAAGAGGTATCGAGACCACCACTGTATGCCAAAACTGCTTTTTTCATAAAGGTATTTTAAATGGTTTTAATCTGAGAATTGTCGAAATCTTTTTTAGATTTAATATGAAGGACTTCTT
Source organism: Apibacter sp. (assembly GCF_025291155.1). Classification (NCBI taxonomy): domain Bacteria; kingdom Pseudomonadati; phylum Bacteroidota; class Flavobacteriia; order Flavobacteriales; family Weeksellaceae; genus Apibacter; species Apibacter sp. The sequence continues at coordinate 15,496 of NZ_JAMBJZ010000023.1, read as the reverse complement.
TTATTTTGTTTAATTGAGTAATGACTTTTTTGTCAAAACTATTTTTTTGTGTATTATCCATTTCCTTTTTTTTGTCTTTTGGATCGAATAACATACCGGTACATAAGCACATTTTATTCTGTTTACTTTGTAAAATATTAAAATTAGTACAAGTTCTACATCCATTCCAAAATTCAGGATCATCAGTCAGTTCAGAAAAAGGAACCGGCTTATAGCCTAATTCCGAATTTATTTTCATAACGGCCAACCCTGTTGTTATTCCAAATATTTTAGCTTCAGGAAATTTCTTTCGCGTATAATCAAAAATAAAATGCTTGATTTTCTTAGCTAATCCCACACCTCTGTAGTCAGGATGAACTATTAGTCCTGAATGGACGACAAACTCTCCGTTTTGCCATTTTTCTATATAACAGAAACCTGCAAATTTTGAATCATCGAGAGCTAATATGGCCTGCCGTTGGTCCATTTTTTTTTGTATATACTCAGGAGTTCTTTTAGCAATGCCAGTACCCCTAACAATCGCCGATTGATATATAGTTTCACATATTTCCTCAGCGTATTGATAATGTTTTTCTGTAGCAACAACAATATTGATATTCATTTTATAATAATAATATACTTATATAAATAAATGGATAAATGAAAAACAGTTTTACTTGAACAAGTTTACTGTATTAAAATGCGGAAGTGTCGGCTCTGTAAAAATTTAAGATCAAAGCCTAACCTGCCTACTAAAGTAGATAGGATAAGAGAAGTAGACAATTTTATTAACTAGCAATATTAAATTGCGTAATAACATGACTAAGATTTTTTTAATTTTTAAAATCTAAATTAACAGAACAAAATTAATAATATTTTTTTTATACAAATAAAATTTAAAAAAAAATATATGGTTAAAATTAAATTTTTTTATAATATATGTTGTTAGAAAATTTCAAGGGTTTTAGAATAATGGTTTGATGGAATGGATTGCAATTCTAATTGATAGTTTATTCAGACAAAAAATTTTAATTTTGTATATAAAATACTAAATCTTTATGGGATCTAAAATTACATTTTATATAGCTCGTCATGGAAGGACGATTTTAAATTCATTAAATAAGGTACAAGGGTGGAGTGATACTCCTCTAACGAAAGAAGGAATTGAAGTAGCAGAAAATTTAGGAAAAGGTCTGAGAGATATTAAATTTTCGTCTGCATATTGCAGTGATTTGAGAAGGACGCGAGAAACTATCAATATTGTTTTAAACAATTCAGGACAAAAAGAACTTACAGTTGTAGAGAAACCTGAATTTAGAGAAATTTGTTTCGGGGCTTACGAAACAGCCTTAGCAACGGAAATGTTTAAAGATGTGGCATTATATCTTCATTACACTAAAGTAGAAGATCTATTTGCTGATATTTTTGATAAGAATAAAGAAATAACTTATAAAGATGCCGTAAATACAATCAGCATTTTAGATCCGATGAAAATGGCAGAAGATTTTAATACGGTAGAGAAAAGAACCCATAAAGCTTTAAATGAGATTGTGGAAAAAGAAAATAAGTATAATGAAGATAGGAATATATTGATTGTTTCTCATGGATTAAGTATTACTTTGATGCTTCACAATCTAGGTGGTAAAAAATTATTTGTAAAAGATTTGGATAATGCTTCTATCTGTAAAGTTTTGTATGAAGATGGAAAATTTACGATTGAATCTGTTAATGATATGAGCTATGTTGATAAAGGTCAAAATAGTTAACTATTTTTAGTAAGCAAACCTTTTAATATATAATAGAAGATTGGATGATAATCATCCAGTCTTTTTTTATTAATATATTTTGTACTTTTAATTTTTATGTAGTAGTTTCTATATTTTTTTATATAATAGATGATTCCTCATAATAAGTTAGATTACGTAATCCTATTTTTACAATTAATAATTATTCTTCTTTAAAAAGTTATATAAATAGATAAATATATATTCATATTTTAGTTCTAATAAAATTTAATTTATCTGTTCAGTATAAAAATACAATAATTTTTCGTTCTACATTAAATAAAATATTTGTTTATCAATAAGGACTTATAAACTAACAGATATGAATTTACGCCTTAAAATGATAAAGGAACAACGAATGGGAGTTCTTTTATTACTTAGTATTATATTTATTCTCGAAATTATTATTCATAGCAATTTTTTATTTTCATCAAGTTTAGATAGTAATGTACCTTTCTCATTTGTAGAAGAAATTAATGATGAAATTGATGATAATAAATTAAAAGATAAAAAACTTGAATTATTTGATCCCAATAAATGTACTTCCGAGGATTGGCAACATTTAGGATTTTCAAAGAAACAAGCAGAAGTACTTATAAAATATAAAGCTAAGTTAGGCGGTACGTTTAGTTCTAAAGAACAGATTAAATCCTGTTTTGTCATTTCTGAAGAGATGTTTTCAAAGATTTCACCATTTTTATTGCTTCCAGATGGAAATGTAACAAAAGAAGAACTAAATGAATCAAAAAATATAAGATATAAGCTTCGTACTTTTGATCCTAATATTTTTGAGATAAAGGATTGGGTGAACATAGGCTTTTCTGAAAAACAGGCAGAAAGTATTTTAAAATATAAGAAAACGTTAGGGGATGGTATATTTAGTTCTAAAGAAGACATAAAAAGATGTTATGTTATTTCCTCTTCGAAATATAAAGAACTGGAAGATTTTATTATCCTACCAAAGCATATCTACGAAAATAAAACGGTTTTAAAAGTAAATACACAAAAAGATCTAAATTCTGCGACCTATCAGGATATTTTTTCAATTATTAACAATGAAATTATAACTAAGAGGATACTAGGTTTTAGAAAAGTACTAGGTGGTTTCGTATCTTTAGAACAGGTAAAAGATGTGTATGATATAACACCTGATATGATAAGAAAAATTTTTGATTCTTTTATTCTTGATCTGACTAAAGTCAAAAAAATAAATTTACAAACTGCGTCAGAACAAGAATTACATAATCAGGTTTATATAAGGAAATACAAAAGCAAGATATTGGAAGCAAGAAATAAGGGGAAAGATCCATTACAAGTGATTCCGGAATCAGACCCTAAATATCAGTTTATTATGAATTATTTAGAACAATAAAGAAGCCCATGAAGGCTTCTTTATTTATAATTTTTGTTTATAAAAGAAAAAATATTAAATTTTAATTTCATTTATAATCTTAATACCATAGCCACTACTAAGTGGGAAATTCTTATTAGGGTTTGTTGTTAAAACATTAATGTATTTAATTCCTAAATCTTTTATAATCTGAGCACCGATTCCTAAATCTCTTTCATCTGAATTGATTTCCAAATTGGCTTTTTCTCCTGATATGTATTTTTTTAGATCACCAAGATGATTTTCAATCATTTCCGTGTTGGAAGAATTGTTTATAAATATAAGCACCCCTTTGCCTTCGTTGTCAATAAAATCTATGGCTCTCTGTACAATTGTCTCTTCACCCTGAGCAAGAATTTTGAAAAGATCTAAATATACGTTAATGGCAATAACTTTTACCGGAATGGTTTCATCATTTTTAATATCCCCTTTAACTAAAGCAAAATGAATGTGTTCATTGGTTTTATCTTTATAAGCTATGAATCTTAATTCTCCATAATGAGTGTTGATCTTTTCATCCTCGATTTTTTCAATTAATGAATCATTTTTTAGTCGATAAGAAATTAAATCTTTAATAGTTATAATTTTTAAATCAAACTTTTTAGCAACTTCCATCAATTGAGGCATTCGAGCCATGGTTCCATCCTCATCCATAATTTCAACTAGAACACCGGTTGAAGGGAGACCCGCCAATTGTAATAAATCCACAGTAGCTTCAGTATGTCCGTCTCGTTTAAGTACCCCACCTTTTTTTGCCACTAAAGGAAATATATGTCCCGGTCGTGCAAAATCAGTTGGTTTTATATTCTCATCCACTAAGGCTCGTATAGTTTTAGATCTATCCGAAGCAGAAATTCCTGTCGTAACTCCATGTCCGAGTAAATCCACAGAAACGGTAAAAGCAGTTTGTTTTGGATCTGTATTCCTTCCAACCATAAATTCTAAATCCAATTCTTCTGCTCTCTTTTGGGTAAGGGGAGTACAGATTAATCCTCTTCCGTGTTTAGTCATGAAATTTATGGTTTCGGGAGTCATAGTTGAAGCAGCTGCTACAAAATCACCTTCGTTTTCACGGTTTTCATCATCGACAACTATAATTACCTTGCCTTGCCTTAAATCTTCAAGAGCCTCTGATATGGTATTCATTTTAAAGTCTGTAATAATCATTGGTATCTACTGTGTTCTAAATTTTTTTGTTTTATAAATTTATTAATAAATTTTTTAAAAGGTTTTAAATAATTATCAACATCAAACAACTCTGAATCCTTCATGGATTTAATGGTTAGAAAAATTCCAACAGGTAAAAATAAAGCATTCGGAATCCATGAAGCCCAATAAGGATTTATAACCTGGTTCTTTGCTAAATTTTCCATATAGAGTCCTAAAATATAAAATATGATAAATATTATGATTGCTACAACTACAGGTAAACCTACTCCTCCCTTTCTTATGATAGAGCCTAGAGGAGCACCAATAAGAAAAAATACTATGCAGGTAATAGAATAAGAAATTATATTTTTTTGCTGCCAGATAATCATTTTAGCAACAAATTTTTCAATCGCTTTCATTTCTGTAGCTTTTGAACTTAATTCGTGTTTAGAAATTTTAACCTGCTCAATTGCGGCTTTTACTAAATTATATTTAGTCAAATCATCTAAGTTTGACCATTCGAAAGGGTAAGTTTCATTGTATATACTATAGTCTAAAGAATCTAATTGATTGTTTTGACCTAATAATATTATTTTCAAGCCGTTCTCTCCAATCTCTTTAAAATATGCGGTATTCGAAGTTTGTATTGAATCTATATACGTGCTTAATTCCGATACAGATTTATACCTGAAGTTATCACCTTCGGATTGCTTGTCCAAAGATTTTTTAATTAAGTCTGAAATATCATAATATTGGGTTAATGTATCAAATTTGATAGCATTACCTGGTTGTTTTTTCAGTTCATTATAATTTTTTCCTCTAATATTATCTTGGTATATAAACCCATTATACAATTCAATCTTTAGGTAATGATTATCTTTTGAAACAATATTTCCTTTATCCGCAATAATAGTTTGTTGATCTTCAAATGGAGATGCATTTTTATGAATAAAAACTTGATCCCATTCACTGTCATTCTTGCCACTTTTTTTACCTATCTTTATGCTTAAGGGATTCATTTCTTTTATGAATCTTCCTTCTTCAAAATTTAATGCTGGCCTTGTTTGTGCAATATTGATAAGCATATTGCGAGCTCTCCTTTGATTCTCAGGTAGGGTAGTGTTGCAAAAATAAAATAACCAGATAGCTATTAAAATGATGAGACTAAAAAGAGGATACATGATTCTTGCTAATGATATTCCGGCTGATTTCATGGCCGCCAATTCATAGCGCTCTCCAAATCCGCCAAATGTCATAATGGAAGATAATAATATGGTTAGTGGTAAAACTAAACGAATAACGTCAAGTCCTAAATAATACAACAATTTAGATATGTCCCATAAGTTCAATCCTTTGCCTAAAAATTTGTCCATTTGATTAAAGGCAAATTGAATTACAAAGATGAACATTAAAACGCTAAATATAAATAAAAAAGGACCAAAAAAAGTGCGTATAATATACCAATCTAACTTTTTAATCATCTTTTATAACTCTGTTAGTGTGTAATCTTTATAGTTATTTTTATCAAATGTAAGTAAAGATTTATTAACAATTAAATTTTCTTTGAAATCGATGATCATTAAAATCAATGAACTTCCATCGTTATAATTTTCAGATACTCTGATTACTTTATTATCAGAAAGAGCAATAAATATTGATTTTGATTTTTTAGTATCGTTAGGAACTAATTTTATAACGGAACATTTTATATTATTAATGATTGCATTTCCTTCAAAAGTTATGTTGAATCCTGATTTATATAAATTTAAGATATTGGTAGGAGAGAGACTTTCTCCATCTTCTTTTTCGGAAGAGGTTATTTCTTTATCTTCCTTGGATATGGTATAAATTTTGTTTCCATCGTAAATTTGAGTAAGAGTAGGCAAAATCAAATGATATTTTTCCTTTGCTGCATACACTTGCCCAATTTCTGATATACTTTTTTTTCCCGGTTGAGAATATAAATAATTAAATTTTATATAAAAAGTTGAATTTTTGCTGAGCTTACTACTGGCAGAATCTAAAAGCCTTTTTGCTTCCGGGTCTATTTTTTGTGCCCATAATATAATTGAAGAACTAATAAGTAATAATGCAAATATCTTTTTCATAATATTATTAAGTATTTTTTAGTTGTTTAAATTTTCCAATAATTGTTCCAAACTTACTAGGTCTGTGATTAATACTTTGCGTGCTTTACTACCTTCAAAAGCGCCAACGATGCCGAATGCTTCCAATTGATCCATAATTCTACCCGCTCTGTTATAACCCAATGACAATTTTCGCTGTATTAACGAGGTAGATCCTTGTTGTGCAGTTACGATTACTCTAGCTGCATCATTGAAAAGTTCATCTCTTTTTGCTTCTGAGACTTCATTCTGGCTAGCATTAGTATTATCTTCATAAAATTCCGGTAATTGATATGCATCAGGATATCCTTGTTGAGAACCTATATATTCTGTGATTTTATCTACTTCTGGGGTGTCTACAAAAGCACATTGCATACGTATCAATTCATTTCCCGTTGTAAATAACATATCACCTTTTCCAATTAGCTGATCTGCTCCATTTCCATCTAAAATAGTTCTGGAATCAATTTTGGAAGTTACACGAAAAGCTACTCGAGCAGGGAAATTGGCTTTAATCATACCTGTAATAACATTTACCGAAGGTCTTTGCGTAGCAATAATTAGATGAATTCCTATGGCTCTGGCTAGCTGAGCTAATCTGGCAATCGGAAGTTCAACCTCTTTTCCCGCAGTCATGATTAAATCAGCAAATTCGTCTATAACTAAGACAATATACGGTAAAAAACGATGTCCTTTTTCAGGGTTTAATTTACGTTCTTTAAATTTTTGATTATATTCTTTAATGGTTCTTACATAGGCGCTTTGGAGAAGTTTGTAACGATTATCCATCTCGACACAAAGTGAATTTAAAGTATTAATTACTTTAGTAGTATCGGTGATAATGGCTTCTTCCGTATCAGGTAATTTTGCGAGAAAATGACGCTCAATTTTATTATATAGAGTAAGCTCTACCTTTTTAGGGTCTACAAATACAAATTTCAATTCACTAGGATGCTTTTTATATAATAAGGAAGTTATTATAGCATTTAAACCTACAGATTTACCCTGACCTGTTGCTCCTGCCATTAGCATATGAGGCATTTTAGCTAAATCTGTAACAAAAGTTTCATTAGAAATGGTTTTTCCAAAAACAATCGGAAGTTCCATATCTATTTTTTGAAATTTTTGAGAAGCAATTACCGATCGCATGGAAACCATGGTAGCCGTGCTGTTTGGTACCTCAATACCTATAGTTCCTTTTCCTGGAATTGGAGCTATAATACGTATTCCTAAAGCAGCAAGGCTAAGGGCAATATCATCTTCTAAATTTTTAATTTTAGAAATTCGTATACCTGCTTCCGGTATGATTTCATATAAGGTCACCGTAGGACCCACTGTTGCCTTTATACTTGAAATTCCAATACCATAGTTAGCTAATGTAGTTACAATTTTATTTTTATTTTCTTCTAACTCTTCATTATTAATAGTAATGTTGTTGTTGATATTATAATTTGTAAGAAGGTCGAGTGTCGGGAATTTATATTTTGGTAAATCCAATTTAGGATCATAAGGTCCAAATTCTTCTAAAATGTTTTTATGAGGCTCAATTTCAGTTAGAAGCTCTTCTTTTTTTGTTTCTTCAATGGTGAGTGAAATATCCTCCTCAACTGTTTCTTCAATTGTAGGGATATCTATCTCAAAATCAGTGGTAGATTGACTTATATCATTATTTGCTGTAGATTTCTGTAATTCTAAAGTTGAATCAGATAAGCTTAATGGAATATTTTCTTCAACTAGTGTTTCAGAATCTCTCGTCTGTTTATCTTCTTTTTCAACTTTTTCATCTGAAGGGCTTTTTGTAAAAACAGTCTCAGATTGAGCCGTTTTAGGATCTTTTATTTTCTCATAAATTTGATCTTCTTTAAATGGTTCATTTATTTCATTGTTTTTCTTTTCAGCCGTTTTAGACTGTGTTCCGGGATGTACTTGTAATTTGGATTTTATATTTTCTACACTAAGGTTAAACTCAAGAATGAAATATATTGAAATTGTTAATAACAATATAATACCTGTCCCCACGCTTCCAAGTAAAGATTTTAAATAATCATAGACTTCGTATCCTATTAAGCCAGAAAGAAGCCATTTAGAGCCCAAAACCATAGCTAGGAATATCGGTGTCCATATGATAAAGAAAATTCCATGAGAAAGTAGTTTCCATATTTTTAGAATTTCTTTATCAAATAATATTTTAAAGGATAAAATTAAAAAGAAAAATGGGATAAAAACAGAAATAGCTCCAACACCGTCAAAAATAAATATTTGTCCTAAATACGCTCCTATTTTACCGATGATATTTTGTGCAGTAATATTTTTATTTAAAAAAGAAGTTAATTGACTTTGATCTTCTTTCCAATTATAATAGAATGATATAAATGAAATAAATAATATAAGGGAAAAGCTAAATAGAACTAATCCTAAGATTGTTTTTAATAGAGGTTTTTTTTTATTTTTTTTTATACTATCTTTTGGATTATTCTCCATATTGATTTTCTAATAAATTTAAATTTACAAAAATTATAGTTTACGTCTGTGTTAAATTTTATTTTAAATAAGATATTTTATTATATGTAAATAGGTGAATAAAAACATTATTCACCTATAAACTATTTTTAAGGTTTTTCAAAAAGAAAAATTATTTTCGTGACCCAAGAAATCTTAATAAATATAAGAAAAGATTAATAAAATCTAAATATAAAGATAAAGCCCCTTGAATAGCTATTTTAGAATAGTTCTCTCCTGATTCTTCATTTATCTGAGCTCCAATATTTTTAAGTGTTTGCGTATGATAAGCTATTAATCCCACAAATATTAAAACTCCTACTACAGAAGTTATTAAATCCAACATAGTGTTTTTTAAGAAAATATTTACTAATAAAGCTAATAATACTCCTAATAGCGCCATAGATAAAATCTTTCCAAATTTAGTTAAATCCGTTTTTGCGAAATATCCATATAAACTCATTATAGCAAAGGTGCCGGCAGAAATAAAAAATGTGGTAGCGATAGAAGACATAGTATAAGCTAAAAATATGATGGATAATGTCATTCCATTTATAAAAGAATAAAAAAGAAAAACAGCCATTGCTAAGCTTAAAGTCATTTTGTGAATAGCCCCCCCTAAGGCAATAACCAATCCTAATTCACCAATAATCAAGGCATAATATAAAAATGTCGGACCGGTAGGAGTGAACATTAGATTTAGTACTCCCGGTGAGTTGGCTGTAAAATAAGCAGTAAAACCGCTTATAAATAAAGCGAAGCTCATCCACATATATACTTTAGAAATAAATGTAGCTTGTTGCTTTGCAGTAATATTTTTTTGAAACGATGTTTCCAATGTGTTTTCGTAATCTTTAAAATCCATTTCCTTGATTATTTATAAACCCAAATGTACAATTTTTATGTTATTTTATAAAGAGATTATTTATTCCAAAAATAAATTAAAAAAAATATTATTGTAATATTCACGTTCTCAACATATTTCACCAATTGGAAATTTTATTCACACGATGTTGATGTCTTCCCCCTTCGAAATTAGTCGATAGAAATATGTCAATGATATTCTGAGCCAATTCTTTAGCGATGAAACGAGTGGGAATAGCCAATACATTTGCATTGTTGTGTTGTCTAGCTAGACGGGCTATATCTGTTTGCCAACAAAGTGCACAACGAATTCCCAAATGCTTATTGGCAGTGATGGAGACTCCTTCACCGCTTCCGCAGAAAAGAATTCCAAAGTCAAATTCATGATTTTCAACAGCAATAGCCAAAGGATGTACAAAATCAGGATAGTCTACACTTTCTCCTGAATAAGTTCCAAAATCATGAACTTGATTTCCTTTTTCTGTAAGGTATTTAAATATATAATTTTTATATTCAAATCCTGCATGATCTGAAGCTAACGCTATTTTCATAACATATTTTTTTAAATTTTTAATTCTAAATTTTTTATACGTTGTAAAGTTTCTGTTTTTCCAAGTATTTCCATAATGACAGGAACATCCGGCCCTTTGAGATCTCCAACTAAAGCTAAGCGCAAAGGTTGCATGATTTTGCCGAATCCCATTCCTGATTTTTCAACGAATTCATGAATATAAGTATGCAATTCTTTTTCTGTAAAAGATACTGATTCCAATTCAGAATATAATTGAAATAGGATGGGTTTAGTATCTTCTTTGATAGCCTTTTTAAAGCTTTTTTCATTATATGTGCTAGGAGCTAGCCAGAAAAAAGAGCCTATGTCCCAAATTTCTTTTACAAAATTAACTCTCTCTTTTAAGAGTTCTACAATTCGAAGATCCTTAGCATCATCTGTTTCAATGTTTTTTTCTTTTAATATCTTCTGAAATTCTGGTAATAATCTATAGGCATCAGATTTACTAATATATTCATGATTAAACCATTTTGCTTTTTCGGGATTAAAACGGGCTCCGGCTTTATGAACTTTTTCCAGATCGAATTCATCAATCATTTCATGTAAAGAGATGATTTCTTTATCGTTGGAGGGCGACCAACCTAGTAAGGCAAGCATATTAATAAATGCTTCAGGTAAATAACCTTCTTCTTTATAGCCTATAGAAGAAGTTCCGTCCTTTACATTTTTCCATGCAAGAGGAAAAACAGGAAATCCGTATTTGTCACCGTCTCGTTTGCTTAATTTGCCTTTCCCTTCCGGCTTTAAGATTAATGGTAAATGGGCAAATTCGGGAGATTTCCAACCAAATGCTTCATAAAGCAATATATGTAAAGCTAACGAAGGTAACCATTCTTCGCCTCTAATGACATGTGTAATTTCCATCGTATGATCATCTACAATATTAGCAAAATGGTATGTAGGCATACCATCGGTCTTTACAAGAACTTTATCATCTAATATTGAAGTATCAATAGTGAAATTACCACGGATAATATCATTTAAAACTAAAGTTCTATGAGGTGGAATTTTAAATCTGATCACATAAGGCGTACCGGCATTTAATTTTTGTTCAACTTCATCATTAGGGAGAGTAAGGCTATTATTTAAACTATTTCTAATTTCATGATTATAAGAAAACACTTTTCCTTGCTCTTCATATTCTTTTCGTAATTTTTCTAATTCCTCAGGTGTGTCGAATGCTATGTATGCATAGTCAGTTTTGAGTATTTCTTGAATATATTTATTATAAATATCTTTTCTTTCAGATTGTTTATAAGGAGCAAAGGGACCTCCTTTTTCAGGACTCTCGTCAAGTTCTAATCCGCACCATTTTAAGGAATCATTAATGTATTTTTCAGCTTCTTCAACGTAACGGTTTTGATCTGTATCTTCAATTCGCAGTATAAATTTGCCTTTATTTTTTTTAGCAAAAAGATAATTATATAATGCGGTTCTAACTCCTCCGATATGTAAATACCCTGTTGGACTGGGTGCAAAGCGAACTCTAATTTCTGACATTTTCTATATTTTACTACGCAAAAATAACAAAGAAAATAGATATATTATAAACATTTGATTCCTAAATTTATTTAGCTTTTTTATAGGATTGATAATAATTGAAAATTTTATTGTAGTGATTATCTAGATATATTAATAGCTTACTTTTATCTTTTTCATCAAATTGTGCTATAAATTTTGTATTATTTTTTCCTTTAGAACCGAAAAAATGAAGATTATTATTAGTCACGTCGTAAGGTATTTTTACTACGCGATATGCAATATCGTTTTCTTCTAATCTTGTTAAATTCGATTTAAAAAAATAATCAATGGGAACTATAGTGTTTTTATCTAGTTTCCTTAATTGAGCTATTTGATAATGGGTATTTAAACTGAAATAGAAATTTATTGTCAGAGATATTATAATAAATAAAAAGGTATTTAAGCTTATTAACGATATTGTTAAATTTGTTAAGATTTTAGCATATATATTTTTTTTAGATTTATATTCCATTAATAAAAGAATTATTATAGGAAATAAATAGAGTTGAGGTACCATTCTTGCAAGCCAAAAATCCGGAAAAGATAAAATACTGGCTGCGATTCCTAAAATTAAATAATATAATACGGAAGGAGTATTATTAGCTAAAAATAAAGACATAACTAAAAGTACTGCTGTAAGAATAATAATAACACAAAAAAATGGTCCAAAACCTCCATAGGTAATTGTTACTTCACTAAGATTTTTTATTTCAGAAAGCTTTACAGAAAAAGGTATTTTAAGATTCATTGTTTGGTTACTTCTTCCGGTATAAGAAAAATAAGATATAAATGCTTTTTCAATTCTGTTTTTTTTATAAAAATCTTCATTTACATGAGATGATAATAAGTTATCAACTTTATCTTTTCCAAATACCGGATGAAAAATATGAAGATTATTTTTTATATTAGTGTAATAAGGATTTACATTGGTTAAAGGAAAAATAATTAATCCGGTAATAAAGAAAGGAAGTAAATATTTAAATTTTAATTTATCATTTTTCCATAAATATATAAAGACAAATAGTACAAGTATAAAGATTAAAAGGAGAGAGGTAAATTTCAATGATGAAATTATGGATAGGATAAAAATAAAATTAAGAAATTCAATTTTGTTATAATTTTTAACTAAAAGAACTAATGAGCAAATTAATATAATTAAGCAAGAGTACATAAATCCATCTAAATAATGAGTAAATATTTCTGTAACTACAATAGGATTCACACATATGAGAAAGGTATAAATATATTTTTTTAAATTACTTAAATTAGCTTGATTTAATAGTTTAAAAACATATATTATAGAAGCTATAAGAACAATCATATTAATAAGTTTACCTGATTCCATTTTTTTTGTAAAAGAATAGATGGAAGCAGCAATTACTTCATAGCCTTTAGGATAAGATTGTACGTATATCTGTGCTACATTCGTTTTTGAAATTTCGTAAATAGGATTCCACCCTTGTTTTAAGTTTATAATGCTTTCCAAATGATACCATTGGCCATCAGTTGAAAGGTCATAAAAAAATATAGAAAGATAGAAAGACAGTGTATAAAATATAATCGTTAAAAACCACTCATAAAAAATATTTTTTTTTGACAGGAAAGGAAGTGTAAAATAAGAAATTATAAATGAAAATAATATTACGTATCGGGGAATACTTATTTTGAATAAAAATAATATATTAGATAAAAATAAGATTATAAAAAGTGGTGATATAGTAAAAAATACTAATATTGATGAGTTAATATGGGATTTATTTTTAAAATTTATTACCATTTAAATAAAGATCAGTTATGCAAATATATGAAAAAAGGAATATGTTGTTCACGTATTCCTTTTTTTTATTTTTTATAATTAAAATTAATTATTTTCCGATCTTAATTCTCTAATAGTCACCACTTCTGCTTTTTATATAAAAAAATACTAATATGTATTTTTTATTAATTAACATTTTAATATAAATTTATTATACATATGGCATAAAAAAAGGAATATGTAATTTACATATTCCTTTCTTTATTTTTTATAATTAAAATTAATTATTTTCGGGTCTTAATTCTCTAACAACTGCTCCCGCTTTCCACATTTCGCTTTCGCGAAGAGCTTTTAACTCTTTTTCCAATTTTTCGCGATAATCCGGCTTAGAGTTAGTATCAATAGATCTTTGAGCTTCATTACCACAAGCTACTTCTGCATATAATTTTGCAAATACAGGTTTTGTAGCGTCGTGGAAAGGTGTCATCCAATCTAATGCTCCTCTTTGAGCAGTAGTAGAACAGTTAGCATACATCCAATCCATTCCTTTTTCAGCAAAAAGCGGCATTAGCGATTGAGTAAGCTCTTCAACGGTTTCATTAAATGCTTCTGATGGTGTGTGTCCGTTTTCACGTAATACTTCATATTGAGCTAATAAGATACCTTGAATAGCCCCCATTAAGGTACCTCTTTCTCCGGTAAGGTCAGAATATACTTCACGTTTGAAGTCAGTTTCAAATAAATATCCGGAACCTACTCCTATACCTAAAGCGATAGTTCTGTCTTTAGCTTTTCCCGTTGCATCTTGGTAGATAGCATAGCTTGAGTTCAACCCTCTACCTTCTAAGAACATACGTCTAAGGCTAGTTCCTGATCCTTTAGGAGCAACTAATATTACATCTATATCTTTAGGGGGAATAATTCCGGTACGATCGCTGAAAGTGATACCAAAACCATGAGAAAAATATAATGCTTTTCCGGCTGTTAAATAAGGTTTTAATTTTGGCCAAACTTCAATTTGAGCAGCATCTGATAATAAATACTGAATAATAGTTCCTTTGGAAGCTGCTTCTTCTATATCAAATAATGTTTCTCCGGGAACCCATCCATCAGCAATAGCTTTTTCCCAAGTTTTACCGCCTTTACGTTGACCAACGATCACATTAAAGCCATTATCTCTTAAATTTAAGGCTTGTCCGGGACCTTGTACTCCATACCCAATAACTGCAATGGTTTCACCTTTTAATGTTTCCCTAGCTTTTTCTAAAGGAAACTCATCACGAGTAATAACATTTTCAATTACTCCACCAAAATTCATTTGTGCCATCTTGTTAGTATTTTTAATTTTTTATTAAAGATTCTTTTATTTTTAATTCGCTTAACATATCACTTAAGCGTTCTATTTTTGAAGTATTTATAGCTATTCTTCCAGAGCGAATAAACTGCAAAACTTTTATATTCTCACTTAATTCTTGAAACAGCGCTTGTGTATCTGTGTAATGTCCTGTTTTTTGAATTACAACACAAATCTCGTTAATTTCAAGTATCTGAGCATTATATTTTCTAATTAAATTTTCAACCGAGCCAATTTTTAGGAATTCAGGTGTCGGTAATTTATATAATGCAATTTCTTGATGAATGAGTTCATCGTCAGTATTATAATAAGATTTTAATACATCCACACATTTGTCAATTTGCTTGACAACTTTTTCAATGGTTTCTTTATCGCAAAGAACCGTAATGGTAAATTTATGTATTCCTTCTATAGCAGATGGAGATACTGATAAAGTTTCTATATTTAAAAATCTTCTGGTAAAAACACTAGTAACCTGACCCAAAAGTCCCACCGTGTTTTCA
>NZ_JAMBJZ010000022.1:0-23958 GCF_025291155.1 Apibacter sp. | reverse complement strand
AAATACAATTTGGTTTTCGAAATAATGTAGTAAAATTGCCCTACAACTAAAACCTAAACCTCCTAATAAAGCAACTGCCCACATAGAACGATAAGGAGTCCTAAAAATTACAGCAAAGCCTATTGATACCCACATAGACCAAAATATTTTTTCCCAAATTGAGACACTTTCACTAACAGTAAAAAAACTAATTAAATCCATAACCAAATAAAAATAATGATAAAAATAAACCCATAGCGATAACGAAAATTAACATTGACCCATGCATCCCTCTTGCTATACCTTGCATCACATACCCTTCCAATATATCTATAAATGAATTAATAAGAGGAACTCCTGGAATTAAAAATAAAACACTTGCGGCAAAAGCACTTTTAAGTTCAAGCCCGGTAATAATTCGGAATATATTTACTACAGATACAGCGGTAAAAGAAGCAACAGTAAAAATTATAAAAATGTTGAATTTTTTTTGTGTTAAAAATTGTCGAGCAAGTATGCCCATAACAGTAGCAAAAAAAGTTATGAAAAATTCAATCCAACTTCCATTGAGTATCCTACACAAACTAGCACCGGCAAGCCCTACAAAAAACCAGATAGCAGGTTTAGGATAATGATTTATTTTTTTTATAGAATTAAATTCTTCGTTAACTGAATTTACATTCATTTTTTCATGAACAACTCTCCAGGATAAAATACTTATTTCGGAAACAATTTCGAAATTTACGCCTATATGAGGAATAGCACGTACAATGGTATGTATTACATTTGTTTTTTGATCTCTTACACTTAAAACAACTCCGGAAAGAGAGAAAAATAGATCTGCATCATAGCCCAATGCGTTGGCTATCCTTTGTGTATTTTTTAATGTCCGAGAGGTATTTGCGCCATTCATGATAAGGCTTATAGCAATATCTGAAATGACTTCGCTTGCAAATTTTATTTCAATAGAAGTTTCTGTCATAAAGAAGCATTAATTAACAGGTGTAAAATTATAACATGGAAGTATAGTTTTAACATAAAAAAACGTAAACCTGATAACAATCACATAAATAAGTCAAATTCCAGATAAAAACTCAGATGATGACTAAAATATTAGTAAATTTGTTAGTGTATTAACTTTAAATTGTTTTATTTCATGAAATTTCATTGGCTATCATTTATCTTTTTAATAGTATTGGTGTCGTGTGCAACCGATAATCTTTCTATGGATTATGATTCTGAGTACAATTTCTCAAAAATTAGAACTTATAATTATTATACTGATAATCAAATTAAATTAAATAATAAGATTGACAGTACTAATTTTATGAAGAATCTAGATGCTGTTTTGCAATCCAAGGGATTACAAAAGGATACAGATAATCCAGATGTATTTATTGCCTTAGAAGTAAATAACGAAATTGGTAAGCAATCCTATAACACAGTAAATTTAGGAATTGGAGGTGGTAATGGATGGTTTGGATTAGGTACCAATGTTGGCATCCCTGTAAAAAATAGAAAAGTTACAGATTATTTTTTCAAAATAGATTTTGATGACGCGATTACAAAAAAATTAGTATGGACAGCAAAAGTCATCGATTCCAAGCCTTATAATTATTCTACTGCTAATAAAGCTTCATTTTACAATTCAACAGTTAAATTATTATTCAAAAAATATCCACCTAAAATTACTAAGAAAAGTAAAAAAGCAACTAAAAATAATTACTATGATTAATTTCTCTCGAATAAATCACCTTTTATTAGTTATAGTTTCCCTTCAAATATAATATAGAAGGTTGTAAAATAAATTTCATTAAACGAGGTTTATAATAAAAAACTTCAAATTATTATTAGTAATTATATACAATTTTACACAAGTAGATATAAAATAAGCCCTAATATTTTTTAGGGCTTTTATTATTACTTTTTATTATATTTATCTTATTTAGGATTAATTTTTTACTTGTTTAATAGATAAATTAAATTTTAATAAATTTTCTTCTTTTGTTTATTTTATCTTTATTTTAGTAATTTATTTCATGATCTATGTATATAAAATCTGATTTTTTTAATAAACTTTATAAAATCAACTTTATCCAATATTTTATTTCAATCGTTAACCATATTCATTAATTTTCTTACAAAAGATAATAATCAACATTAATATAAATAACTTATTTAATATATCCATTTGTTTAGAGATAAAATAAATAAATTTAAACGGTTAACATAAAATGTAATTGATGAAAAGATGTTATATTTATCTATATCATTTATAAAAAAATGTACTTGTCTTGTTTGAAAAAAAATATTTTGCAACATATCTTAAATTAAAAATCTTTTATAAAAATACTACCTTTTAATTATATAAATGACTTTATAAGATAAATATAAGTTTATTTAGATAAAAATGATACTAATTAATAAATTGTGTTTAAATAATATGATATAGCCTAATTAGTAGGTTATTTTAGTTAAAAATATAAGTATTTGTGAAATATATAACTTTATAACATGATATAATTCATTTGATACAATGTTATTTAATCGATTAAATAACATAATTTTACCATTGAAACCACAAATTATAATTTTCTTATGAAAACAAAATATCTCTATTGGATTACATTTGTAGCAGTAAACGGAGGTCTTATGTTCGGATTAAATATGGCCGGAATAGCAGGAGCTAATGATCTCATTAAGCAAGATTTTAACTTAAGTGATAGCGGTCTAGGTACAGTTGCCAGCTTTTTAATGATTGGTTGTTTAATAGGAGCTTTCTTTACCGGAAGCATCGCTGAAAAATATGGTCGTAAAAATGTAATGATTATTACGGCGCTGATCTACATAATTTCTTCATTAGGTTGCGCTTTTTCAACAGGTTTTTTGGGACTAACTATTTTTAGAGTTCTTTCAGGTTTTGCCGTTGGAGCAACTTCCGTAGTAGGGCCTATGTATATATCTGAAATTTCCCCCGCAAATAAAAGAGGAACACTAGTATCGTTCAATCAATTTGCAATAACAATAGGTATATTTCTTGCTTACGTTTTTGATTATTTCTTACTTAATTTAGGTCAAGAGAGTTGGAGATATATGTTGGGAGTTCCTGCGATTTTTGGAATTGTCTTCCTAATCTATTTAGTGTTTTCTTTTCCAGAAAGTCCTCGATGGTTATTAGCTAAAGGTGAAAAAGAGGAAGCAGTATTGATTTTAAATAAAATAGGAGGAGATGACTATGTGAAAAAAGAATTGCCAGAAATGGAAAAGTCTATTAATGCTGAAAAAAACAAAGAAAAGGCAAGTAGTAAAGAATTATTTACAGGAAAAACTGGCAAAATAGTTGCAATAGGTACACTTATAGCTGCTTTCCAACAGATAACAGGTATAAATGCTGTATTGATTTTTGCTCCGGACATTTTTCGTTCTGCAGGAGTAGGAGGGGATACGGCTTTATTACAATCAATGATTGTAGGTATTGTAAACGTACTGATGACAATAGTTGCTTTGAAATTGGTTGACTCCAAAGGTCGCAAAACCCTTTTATTATGGGGAGCGTTTGGAATGGCTATTTCTTTAGGATATTTGACATATGCTTTTTTACAACCCGAAAAAAATAGTATGGGAGTTTTAATTGCATTATTAGGATATATATCTTTTTTTGCAGCTTCCTTTGCTCCCGTAATGTGGGTAATTATATCTGAAATTTACCCTAACAGAATTAAAGGAATAGCAATGTCTTTTTCTACAGCGATAAGTTGGGGATGTACATTTTTAACTGTATACTTTGCTCCAATTATTCGAGCTAACCTAGGTGATAGCGCTTTATTTGGAATTTTTGGGATATTTACCGTATTAGCTTTTATCTTTGTTAAGATTTGGATTCCTGAAACTAAGGGAAAATCTTTAGAACAGATAGAAAAAGAATTAGGTTTATAGACAAAAATTTTAAATAAGAATACTATGAAAAAGAAAGTGTCCATTAAAGATGTTGCTTTAAAAGCAGGTGTATCAACTGCGTTGGTTTCTTATGTTTTGAATGATCGTCATACAAATAGAATAAATAAACTTACTGCAGAGAAGATTAAAAGCGCAGCAAAAGAACTTAATTATCGACCTAATAGTATAGCGCAAAGTCTTAAGGCAAAAAAGACACATACAATTGCCTTGCTAGTAGCAGATATAGCAAATCCCTTTGCTTCGCAAATAGCTAGAATTATAGAAGATGAAATGAGTAATAAGGGATATTTAATTCTTATTGGAAGCTCAGATGAAAAAGTAGAAAAATTGGAACAACTAATAAATATTTTTCAGGACAGACAGGTAGATGGATTTATAATTGCGCCAGTACAAGGTTCAGAAAAGTGTATACTAGAATTAGCAAATTCTCAGGTACCAGTTGTTTTAATTGACAGATATTTTAATAATATCGATTTACCTGTAATTACAACGAATAATTACGGTGCATCTTATCAAGCTACGGAACATTTGATAAAGAGAGGAAAAAAGAATATAGGCTTATTAGCTTTTGAAACAGAATTAATTCATTTAAATGAAAGAGTAAACGGATATAAAAGAGCTGTTTCAGATAAAGGATTAATTAGCAAATCGGAAAATATAAAATATATTAATGAAGCAAACATTGATAGAGAGGTTGCAAAAGCAATAGACTATTTTCTGTTCGAAGAAGCTAAAATAGATGCATTGTTTTTTGCAACTAATAAATTAGCACTTTCAGGACTTAAAAAATTAATGACGGTAGATATAAAAATACCTGATGAATTAGCACTTATTACCTTCGATGAATCAGAGGCCTTTGATATTTTTAAAGTTCCGGTGTCTCATATAAAGCAACCTTTATATGAAATAGCCAAAGAAGCTGTAGAATTAATTACCGGATTGATTGAAGGCAAAAATTTAAAAATTAAACCGAGAGTTTATAACTCCAAGTTAATAATAAAACACTCTTCATAAAAAAATAATATAATTTTAAAATTTATAAACATGAAGCCAATCATTTGTTTTGGAGAAATATTATGGGATATATTTCCAGCAGGAAAGAAAATAGGAGGAGCTCCGTTTAACGTTGCTTACCATCTCAATAAAATGGGTATTGATGGAAGAATGATTAGTTGTGTGGGAAACGATGAATTAGGTAAAGAATTGATTGAAAAAGTGAAAGAAGCATCGATACCAGTTGATGAATGCCAAATAAATAATAAATATGATACGGGTACTGTAATAGCCGAAATAGATAAAAATAATGAGGCCCACTATACTATTGTTGAACCGGTAGCCTGGGATTTTATAGAATGGAAACAAGAATACGAAAATTTAGTAAAAAATTCACAAGGTTTTGTATTTGGAAGTTTAGGAAGCAGAAATAACTTGTCAAAAAGTACGCTTATAAAGCTATTAGAAGTTGCTCCTTATAAAATTTTTGATATCAATTTGCGCCCACCTTATATATCACAAGTATCGATCATTGAATTTATGAAAAAAGCAGATTTAGTGAAAATGAATAAAGCTGAACTAAGGCTTCTTTTAGATTGGGTAGGAAAAGAATATACAGAAGAAGAAGAAGCCATAAAATACATAAGAAGATGCTTCTCTTTGGACGGTTTAATTGTTACCAAAGGAAGCAAGGGAGCGGTTTATTGCAATCAAGATCAATACATTTATTCAGAAGCAATTCAAGTAGAAATTAAAGATACCGTTGGAAGTGGAGATTCCTTTCTAGCAGGATTTTTAGCTAAAAGAGCTCAAGGTTTTTCAATATCAGATTCCATTGAAGAAGCAATAGCTTTAGGAGCATTTATAACTAATCATATAGGAGCTTGTCCAGTATATGATTTAGAAGAATTTAAGAAATTCAAAATGAATAAGAATATAAAAAGTACTATAATCAAAGAAGATCAGGCTAAAAAATAAGATAATCTTATAATAATTCTCTTTTTGATAAATTAAGGAAAACATTAACAAACTTTATAAATATGTAAAAAGCAGCTTAACACGTTAAGCTGCTTTTCTTTAATAAAGAGTAATTTATTTAACAAATATTGCAAGTGTTTCCTTTAATTTGTTGAAAAAAATCATTGCCTTTATCATCCACAAGAATAAATGCTGGAAAATTTTCAACCTCTATTTTCCAAATAGCTTCCATTCCTAGTTCAGGATACTCTAAACATTCTAAACTTTTAATGTTTGTTTGAGCCAGTATGGCAGCAGGTCCCCCTATGCTACCTAAGTAAAAGCCTCCATACTTATGACAAGCATCTGTTACTTGTTGGCTTCTATTCCCTTTAGCAATCATAATTAAGCTCCCACCATGTGACTGAAAAGAGTCTACATAAGAATCCATTCTTCCGGCGGTTGTAGGTCCCATGGAACCCGAAGCATATCCTGCAGGCGTTTTTGCAGGTCCGGCATAATAAATTGGGTGATCTTTAATATATTGCGGCAATTCTTCTCCATTATCAAGTTTTTCTTGTAGCTTAGCATGAGCAATATCCCTTCCCACAATTATGGTTCCTGATAATGATAATCGAGTAGAAACAGGATAATTTGATAACTCAGAAAGAATCTCTTTCATAGGGCGATTTAAATCGATTTTAATGCCGCCAGCCTCCCCAGCTTTTCGATAAGGTTCCGGAATAAGTCTAGCAGGATTGTCTTCAAGTTTTTCAATCCAAATGCCGTCTTTATTTATTTTAGCTTTAATGTTTCGATCAGCAGAACAGGACACGCCCATACCTACAGGACAGGATGCACCATGTCGAGGAAGACGGATAACCCTAATGTCGTGAGCAAAAAATTTCCCTCCGAATTGAGCTCCTAATCCCAATTCTTGAGCTGCCTGCAATAGCTTCTTTTCCATTTCTAGATCTCGAAATGCACGTCCACCTTCATTTCCTGAAGTTGCTAAGTTATCATAGTATTTTGTAGATGCAAGTTTAACTGTTTTCAAATTCGTTTCTGCGGAAGTTCCCCCAATAACAAAAGCTATATGATAAGGAGGACAAGCAGCTGTCCCTAAAGATTTCATTTTTTCAACTAAAAATGAAAATAATTTGTCAGGATTTAAAAGTGCTTTAGTTTCTTGGTATAAATAGGTTTTATTGGCCGAGCCTCCACCTTTTGCTACAAATAAAAATTTGTATTCCTGACCGTTAACCGCGTATAAATCGATCTGGGCGGGAAGATTAGTGCCTGTATTAATTTCCTTATACATGTCCAAAGGCGCATTTTGCGAATATCGAAGATTATCAGAAGTAAAAGTATTGTATACTCCTTTAGATAAAGCCTCTTCATCATTACCCCCTGTCCATACATGTTGTCCTTTTTTTCCCATGATTATAGCAGTACCCGTATCTTGACAAAAAGGAAGAATACCTTTAGCTGATATTTCGGAATTTCGTAGGAAGGTAAGTGCTACAAATTTATCGTTTTCACTGGCATCAGGATCTGATAATATGCTAGCTACTTGTTTTTGGTGTTCAGGTCGAAGTAAAAATTCAACATTATGAAAAGCATGTTGAGCCAAAAGAGTTAAACCTTCTTGCTCAATTTTAAGTATTTCTTTTCCTTCAAACGTAGTAGTTGAAACATAATCTTTAGTTAGTAAATAGTATTCAGTTGTATCTTTTCCCTGTTCAAAAGTTTCCTGATACTTAAATGCCGGTATTGTCATATAGTAAGCTTAGTTTTATAAAATTTATAGGCCTCAAAAGTAGATATTAATAGATTTATAAAATATGACATTTACCGTTTTTAGTATCTAAGAATGATATTTATATTCGTTATAAATAAGAAAATGGTTTTATTAATGATTTAAACGTTTAAATCGATTTTATATACCAATTGGGTAAATAAATTTGATGTAAAAAAAAGAGCCGATAAATTTATCGACTCTCTGATATGATGAATAACTGATAATAATCTTTCTATCTTAAAGTGAAAAGTAATTCTCTATATTTAGTCAATGGCCACATTTCATTATCAATTAGCATTTCAAGTGTATCGGAATGTTCTCTAATTTTGTCAAATATAGGTTTTACTTTATTACAAAAGGTTTCTGCTTGTTTAACAGGATCAGAAATAGCGATCGCCTTATCCCTTTCCTTAAACAGTTTATCAACACCGCTTTTAATTTCTGTGATATGAGTAGAAATGTTTTTAATAAGATCTAGTTGTTCTTTACACATAGATTTCATTACATCCTCTCCAAAAATATCTTTTAGACCTTTAGCATTTTCAATCAACTTAGTTTGATAATCAACTGCTACAGGAACAATATGATTTCTTGCCATATCTCCCAAAACCTTAGCTTCAATAGAAATCATTTTAGAATATTTTTCCAACTTGATTTCATTTCTAGCTTCAATTTCTTTTGTAGATAAGATTTTTAATTTTTCAAAAGGTTCAATATATTTTTTTTCTAATTCAAATTTTAAAGCTTCCGGTGTAGTCTTTTTATTTTTTAAGCCTCTTTTTTCAGCTTCATGAACCCATTCTTCACTATATCCGTCCCCTTCAAATAAAATTTTTCGAGAGGCTGTAATATAATCTCTTAAAATATTAAATATTGCTTCATCCTTTTTAAGACCTTTAGCAATTAGATCATCTACTTCTTTTTTGAATTTTTGTAATTGGTAAGCCATTATGGTATTTAAAATGGTCATAGGTTCTCCGCAATTTGCTTGAGATCCAACCGCTCTGAATTCAAATTTGTTTCCGGTAAAAGCAAAAGGAGAAGTCCTGTTACGATCTGTATTATCAAGTAAAAGCTCTGGAATTTTCCCAACTATGTTTAGTTTAAGATCGGTTTTTTCATCGGGAGAAAGCTTGCCTTTGGTAACTTTTTCAAGTTCATCTAAAACTGCAGTAAGCTGAGAACCTATAAAGATTGAGATAATAGCCGGTGGAGCTTCATTGGCTCCTAGTCTGTGATCGTTACCTGCAGATGCAATTGAGGAACGTAATAAATCTCCATAATCGTGTACGGCCTTAATGGTGTTAATAAAAAAAGTTAAGAATTGAAGATTTTTCTTAGGATTTTTTCCAGGGCTTAATAAATTTTCTCCAGTATCTGTAGAAAGAGACCAGTTGTTGTGCTTTCCGCTACCGTTAACTCCATCAAATGGCTTTTCATGGAATAATATGCTTAAACCGTGTCTACGACTTACTTTCTTCATAACATCCATTAATAAGGAATTGTGATCTACGGCCAAGTTCGCTTCTTCAAATAAAGGTGCTAACTCAAATTGATTGGGAGCAACCTCATTATGTCGGGTAGTTACCGGGATACCTAAGCGCATACAATCAATTTCCAGCTCTTTCATGAAATTCCTTACCCGAGTAGGGATAGAACCAAAGTAATGGTCTTCTAATTGTTGACCTTTAGCAGGTGCATGACCCAATAAAGTACGTCCGGTTAGAACCAAATCAGGACGAGTTTGGAAAAGGGAAGAATCAACTAAAAAATATTCTTGCTCCCAGCCTAAGGTAGAATAAACTTTAGTAACATTTTTATCAAAATATGATTGGCAAACTTCGGTAGCAGCCTCATCTACAGATTGTAAAGCCCTTAATAACGGAGTTTTATAATCTAATGTTTCACCGGTGTATGAAACAAATATAGAAGGAATACATAATGTAGTATCTATGATAAAAGCTGGTGAGGTAGGATCCCAAGCGGTATACCCTCTCGCTTCAAAAGTATTGCGTATTCCACCGTTAGGAAAGCTGGAGGCATCAGGTTCTTGTTGTATTAATAAAGAACCGCTGAATCTTTCTATGGCGCGACCTTCTCCTATAGGGTTGAAAAAAGAATCGTGTTTTTCCGCGGTTTCTCCGGTTAATGGTTGAAACCAATGGGTATAATGGGTAGCACCCTTAGACATTGCCCATTCTTTCATAGCTACCGCCACCTGATCTGCAATTTCTCTAGTAATTTTCTTACCGTATTTTATGGCATCCAAAATGCTTTGGTATGCTTCTTTAGTAAGATATTCCCGCATAGTAGATTCTGAGAAAACGTTTTCACAATATAGTTCAGATAATTTCTTTGGAATCTCTATATTTTTAGGCTGTAAGTACGGAAGCCTTTTTAAAGCATAAAATCTTAATGTTGACATAAAGGTATCTTTTTTATAGGGTAAATATATAAATAATATTAAAAAAAATCAAAATAACCTCCAAAATTACACATGTTTATCTAAAATAAATTAGTATTTACTTATTGTAATTATTATTATATATTCAAAAAAATATAGTTTATTTTAATAATAACTATAGAATTAATAAATCTATGTACGTATAATAATTAAAAAAATCATAATAATTAATTACGGTAAAAAAATAAATATTATTTATTTTTTAAACTTATAAAATAAATAATTATAGCATAATTTTTATTTATAATTAAGAAAAAAGTCTATAGAATTAATAATTAGTAATAGTAAACGATATTATTTTAATCGATAAATATAAAATATTTGATATAATGGTTTAATAAATAAAAAAATAAATTTTTTAATTATTATGAAAATACATAATATTTTGACAGATGGAATCGGTGTATTTTAATATTAAAGCTCATTAAATTAGATAAATGTAATGTCTAAAATAAATAAAAATCAACTATTTAAAATTATGCATTTTTTAATTTTTACAAAAATTCTCCCTTATTGGTACAATATTTTCTTTTAAATTATTGAAAATAATTAATAAAATTAAATAAATATTAAAAATAAATAGAAATACATTAACACAAATTAAATTTAATCAATAAACCTAAAAAATCATGGAACATAGAAAAATAGGAGATTCAGATTTGTCTTTATCGGTAATAACATTCGGCGCATGGGCCGCTGGAGGATGGATGTGGGGAGGAACAGAAAGAAAAGTTGCAGTAGAAGCAATAAAAGCTGCATACGATGCAGGAATCACCTCTATAGACACTGCGCCAATATATGGTCAAGGAACTAGTGAATCAATAGTAGGAGAGGCTATTAAAGGAATTTCTAGAGATAAAGTTCAAATTTTAACTAAATTTGGTATGCGTTGGGATTTAGCTAAAGGAGATTTAGCCATGCACAGCAAAGATAACTCAGGTAAGGAGATCGATATTTATAAATATGCAGGAAAAGAAAGTGTAATTTATGAATGTGAACAAAGTTTAAAACGTTTAGGAACAGATTATATCGATTTATATCAGTTACATTGGCCAGAAACAGTAACCCCTATTGAAGAAACTTTTGAAGCAGTGTCAGAATTGATCAAACAAGGTAAAGTGCGACATGCTTCAGTTTGTAATTGTTCAACGTCTCAAATTGAGGCAGCAAATAAATCCTGTAATATACTTTCTGATCAACTTCCTTATAGTATGTTAAATAGAAAAATAGAAAAAGATATAATTCCTTATTGTATTAAAAATAAAAAGTCTATCTTAGCTTACAGTCCTATGGAAAGAGGATTGTTAACCGGAAAAATTAAACCGGATCATAAGTTTGGAGAAGGAGATGCTAGACGTGATATGGAAATGTATCAACCGGATAGCATTAAAAGAATTGATGATTTTTTAGCAAAAATAAAACCGATTGCAGATGAACAAGGAGCGACTTTGGCTCAATTGGTGCTTAAATGGACAGCAGAACAGCCCGGTATAACCATCGCATTGGCGGGAGCTAGAAATTCAGATCAAGCCAAACAAAATGCTAAAGCAGCTGAAGTTAAAATAAGTAAAGAACAAATGGATTTTATCGATACAGAATTAGCAAAATTGTAAATTTATATATAAGTATTATGCAAAAACTAACAGGAAAAAAAGCAATAGTTACCGGTGGAAATCGCGGATTAGGTAAGGCAGTGGCTCTAGCTCTGGCTGCTGAAGGAGTAGAGGTAGCTATTACAGGAAGAGATGAAACCACGATTAAGGAAACCGTAAAAGAATTAGAAGGAAAAGGAGTGAAAGTTGCCTATTCTGTTTTTGATGTTTCCAATCAGAAAGAAGTAGAATCAGCCGTTGAAAAATTACAAAACGAATTCGGCACTTTTGATATCTTGATTAACAATGCAGGAATATCAGGATTTCAAAGTTTTTTGGAAATGCCTGTGGAAGAGTGGCAAAGAATTGTACAAACCAATCTGTTCGGACCTTATTATATGGCAAGAGCTGTACTCCCGTCAATGATAGAAAAAAAGTGCGGAGATATAATTAATGTTTCTTCAACAGCTGGGTTAAAAGGTAGTGCCAATACATCAGCATATAGTGTTTCAAAAGCAGGGTTAATTTCCCTGTCTGAATCGTTGATGTATGAGATGAGAAAAAATAATATTCGGGTAACTACACTCACACCAAGTACCATTGCTTCAGACATGTCTATAAAATTATTGAAAATTACAGACGGAAATCCTGAAAAAGTATTGCAGCCTGAAGATTTTGCGGAGTTGGTAGTTGATATTTTAAAATTAAATAGACGAGCGTTGCTGCCCAATGCTTCTTTGTGGTCTACTAATCCTTAATCTTAATAGAATAAACAAAAAAATAAAAGTCCGGTTCATGCCGGACTTTATTTTATTAAAAAATACAAAATTTTGAAAGTAATTATTTCAGACAGAACTCCTGAAGTGGGTATGGAGATGTAAAAAAAGAAGGCTTAGAGGTTGAAATGCGGACGGATCCAAACCCTATATCTCTTAAAGAACTGATAGATAAATGTAAGAAAACAGGTGCCTATATAAACGATGTCTCCAGTTCCGAAAAGTTTTTTTAAAGAAGTTACTCAATTAAAAGTTATTTCAACGGATGTGCTCAGTAATGCAACTGCTGACATGGCTTTTTTACTGATGTTAATTGTTTCAAGAAAGGCCTTTTTTAATTATCGGAGAATTATAGAGGGGAAATGGAAAACGGTATTTTCATCTGTAGATTATTTAGGGCAAGGGTTAAATGGAAAAACCTTAGGAATATTCGGCATGGGGCATATATTGGTATTAAAATGGCAAAAAAATGTAAAGATGTTTACAGAATGAAAATACTGTACAATAATAGACATAAACAAGAAGAAGTAGAGAAGGAACTCAACGCCTGTTATGTTTCTTTTGATGAATTATTGAATAGATCGGATATTATGTTTACATGCATCTTTGACGGAAGAAAATAAAGGAATATTTGATATTTCGGCTTTTAAAAAGATGAAGAAAACATCCATAATAATATACGGCAAGAGGCTTAATAATTAATGAAAGTAATTTAATAAAGGCAATCAAAGAAGAGATAATTTGGGGTGCCGGATTGGATGTAATCGTACCGGAACCTATGAAGGCAAATAACCCTTTGCTATCTATGGAAAATGTTGTTATTACATCTCATATTGGTTCTGCGACTAAAGAAGCGCGAAGTGCAATGACAATTTTTGTGCTAAAAATGTTATATCCATTTTGAATCATGAAAAATTGCCCTATATAGTTAATCAGGAGGTTTATAAATAAAATTTTATTAATAAATCTAATAGAACTGTAAGTTAATTTAAATTGGATGAAAATTAATTTAAATATCCATATTAAGCTTAACAGAGAGATTTTGATCTAAATTTCCAACCTTATAAGCACCTAAACGAACATAAATGCCTACTCCAACAAGGCCTAATAAGAGTTTATTTACTTCGAAGCCAACTTCCTGGTAATAATCTTTTGGAACATCGAACTCAAAAAGGGAATGAAGATCTTTATCAGGCATCCACCCAATAAGTCCATTATAGAGTACGGTAAAATGTAAAGATTTGAATTCGTTGACACGTAAAGGTCTAAAATGATGGGAAAATTGAAAAGATACAAACCTGTCAGAAAAAAAGGAAGAAGGCTTCATAGTTTCAAAACTTTGAAAACCTTTAAAGCTAAATCTTCCCCAAATACTTTTTCCGTGTTTTGCGACCCCATTGCCTTCAAATGAATCCATTAATGGCGTTTCTCCAAAAGTAGCCCCTACATTTCCAATGATTTCGGTTTTACCCATTTTGGATAAAAAAGTATATAAAGCGGAAAGATATAAACGATGAATTCCTGTACTATTTTCAAACAATTTCCAAGATTTTGAGTAAGTAAAATAATAATAAGGAGGTTTATCTTGTAATGTATATTTGCCATTTGAAGATTCTATATATTTTACATTGGGAGCATAACGTAATCTTAGGGCAGTGTTTACATAATTAAACCAGGTACTTTCATCATAATCTTTAAATTTGTAATGAAAATTTACACGTTGTCTTTGATAATCAACAACAAAAGTGATGTCTAAATTTTTAAAAAAATCTTGTTGATAAGATAATTCAACTTTTCTGTAGCTAAAATAATCGCCGTTATAAATATTATTGGTTTTAGCAGTAAGCTCATCTTTAGCCGTTAAATATTTTATTTTGGTTCTCCCAACAGGAAGTACGTCAGTTTCCGCTTTAAATGATAATTCTCCCCCATGTTGTTTATTAATAAAGAAAGTCACATCGGCCCCTCCTTTAGCTTCTTCATCTCTTGATGCTTTAGCAATATATCCACCAAGTCGTGTTTTTTTACTGAATTTATAATTGGTATGACCTCCTAACTGATAACGAAAAGATTCATATAAATTGTGACTAAACATACTGTACACATCGAAATTAAAAAAACCTAATTCTAACTCTCCTTCCGAAAGCTTCCTAAAAAATTTTAGTCTAGATTCCAGCTTATATTTATCAAATATTCTATTTAGTTCGCTATAGGTAGTAGCTTCACGTTTTGTAAGAGAATCTTTTCGCAGCAATGAAATTTTTTCATCAACTTGATTTGAAACATCTTTAGAAATAGCATATTCATAGCCTTTAAAATCTTTAGGACTATATGAAATATCATTAGTAAAATTAGTTATATGAGAATCTATGGTGGCTGTAGTATTTAATCGAGTAATAGAATGTAAGCCTTTAGGAAGTAACTTATTTATTTTTTTTATAAAATTACTACTTAATATTTCGGTCTTCATAAACTCATCTTCTGTATACCAAATTCCTTCATAAGGGGTGTAGGTTATTTCATAATAAATATTAGAAATCTTAGAATTATTTCCAATTAGTTTTACCAAAGCATAGTTTTCAGAATCCACAAAGACGGTCAGGTTTTTATAAAATTGAGTTTCGCCTTTTCCATGTGAATAAGTATAAATAACATAAGTTTTTCTATTATTTATATAAATGCTATCTACTAATTTAGATACATTACCTTGCATTTCTCTAGGCTTTAAAATTTCAGGATAGTCATTTACGAATGATTTTGCAATGGAAAAATTAAAAAATTGTGCATTATGAAAGCCTCCTGCTTTATACGCCGTTACAATTCCTTTCTTTCCATATTTCTTATCATATTCATAAAGCATCGTTCTTTCTCCGATAAAAACCATACTCTTTTCTAAAAAACTCTTTAATTTATTATTTAAGGTATCCAGTTTTCTTTTAGGAGTATAAATATAACTAACCGAATCTGAGGGCATATCTAAGGTGAATTTTACATAAGAATCGAATTTGTAAGTATTCAGATAATCTGCATTATTTTTTTTACTATTTTCCCATAATTTTTTTAAAATTGATACCGCTTTCGGATCACTCTTTTTATCGATTTTTTTTAACAAATATATGGTTTTATCTAATTTACCAATCATTTCTATTTTAGGGAGATAGTCGTTGGCTCGAATTGTTATTTTATTAATATTATTATCTAAATTTATAATCCCTTCCTCATTCGAGAAACCTATTAAATGATTTGCCTCATTATAAACAGGTGCATTTTCAATAGGAAAATTTGTTTCAATATTTACAATTTTAATAGTAATTTGAGAAATAAGACATAAAGGGGAAAAAAGTAAAAATAATAATATTAAATAGCTTTTTATATATGTTTGCATCTATAGAAATAGTCTTTTTACTTTAATATATTTTGATTTAATTATAAAGTATTTAGTTTGGTCAAAGAATGTAAAATTAGAAATTATTTCTTTATAATAATATGACTTAAATAAATAAAAATTGCCGGTATATAATTTACCGGCAATTTTTGTATATAAAGAAAAGATAATTTTTTAGAAGAGAGAAGTTGCAATTTGAACTCTTGCTTCTTTTCGAGATGGATTCCACATGGCTGTTGCTGAAACAGGTAACTTATATCCTAGAACGCTCACATCTTTAGATGCCGTAATTCCTGCATTTACAATATCAAAATCATGTTTCTCGTTCCCATAAAAATTGGATTTACCGGCAAGACCAAAGGCAGCACCACAAAATAGGTCTAAATCAACAGCTTTACCTTTTATTATTGGATAATTTAAACCGGCGTAAGTAGACCATCTTTGATCTCCTTTCTCATCTCTGTCGCAGCCATAAAAAGAAGTTCCATAATCAAGTTTTAAAGGAAAGTTTTCGGAAAATACAAAATAACCTCTGAAATCAAATCGGTGACCACTTGTTTTGCGATCGTAGTTCCATATATCATTATCTTTATCCCCTTTTAATCTACCGGTCGAATTAAATACATCCCATACACCTACTCCCCATTTACCTGTACTGTAATGTATGTAATAATTAATTTCATGGTAATGTTCTCCATTCGTATCACCTAGCCCTATACCTCCCCAAACTCCTAATTTGAGATATTTTTTATTATCCAATGCATAATTTATATCTACATCGGTCATAGCTCCGTCTGTGACGGTTATACCTCTCCATAAATGATTGGATCGTAAACTAAGATTAAAATCTAATCGATCTATTTCTTGACTATACATTGAAATAGAAGATATGAAAATTGAAAGTAAAATGAGAATCTTCTTCATATTATTGTGTTTTTAGTTTGTTTTTATTTTAAAATGATATTCAATTTAGTTTGTAAAAATATAAAATTATGTTTATGAAATCTAAGAAATTGCAAAAAATATTTGAAATTAAATTAAAATTATAATTTAATTAATATAAAATTGTGTATTTATTCTTTTAAAAACTATAAAATAAATTATAATGATTATTATAAAATGTATAGTACTGTTAAGCATACATTATATAATATAGAATTTACAGATGCCAAATTCTATAAAGTTTAAAACTTATAAAAATTAACATCTGTAAAATCTATCAATTTATTATGAAATAGTTTATAAGATATTAAATAATAAATTTATCATAACCATTAGGTAGATTTATGATAAAATATGCATTATTAGTAATACCTCATAAATATAAATCTAATGTACTTTGATTAAAAGGTTGTTCTAAATTTAGTAGATTATTGATTAAACTGCTTTTTATAATTTTTAAGAAAGGAAATAAACAATTATTTATCCTCCTCATCAACCCAGTTAAGAACTCTACTTACGGCTCTTTTCCAACCTTTAATGTAATGTTCAGCTTTATCTTTATCCATTTCAGGTTTAAATACTCGATCAACCGATCTTTGAGCCTGAAGTTCATCAATACTACTCCAATATCCAACAGCTAATCCGGCTAAATAAGCAGCTCCTAATGCTGTAGTTTCCAAAGTTTTTGGTCTTATTACATTAAACCCGAAAATATCAGATTGGAATTGCATCATTAAATTATTGGAACATGCACCTCCGTCAACACGTAATTCAATTTCATGAACACCTGAATCTGCCTCCATTGCTTTTATTAAATCATATACTTGATAAGCAATACCTTCTAAAGTAGCTCTGGCAATATGTCCATCTGTAGTACCTCTGGTGATTCCTAAAATACCTCCACGAGCGTATGGATCCCAATAGGGAGCTCCCAAACCGGTTAATGCCGGTACAAAATATACGCCTCCATTATCGGGAACGGTCTTAGCAAGATTTTCAGTATCTGCTGAAGTTTTAACAATTTTAGCCCCGTCTCTTAACCATTGCACAACCGCACCTCCTACAAAAACACTACCTTCAAGCGCGTAATAGGTTTTTCCGTTAATTTTCCAAGCTATAGTTGTTAATAGGTTGTTTTTAGATAAGACCGCATCTTCTCCTGTGTTCATTAATAAGAAGCACCCAGTACCATAGGTGTTTTTTGCCATTCCTTTATTGGTACATAATTGACCGAATAAAGCAGCTTGCTGATCTCCTGCAATACCGGAAATAGGAATTTTAGTAGAGAATAGAGTAGTGGAAGTTTCACCATACACTTCACTACTTTGTTTTACTTCAGGAAGCATGGACTTTGGAATGTTGAATAATTTTAATAAATCCTCATCCCATTCCAAGGTATGAATATTAAATAGTAAGGTACGAGAAGCGTTGGAAACATCAGTAACATGCATTTTTCCTCTGGTAAGCTTCCAAACCAACCAGGTATCTACAGTACCAAAGCAAAGTTTTCCCTGCTCAGCTTTCTCTCTAGCTCCTGGAACGTTGTCCAATATCCATTTTAATTTAGTTCCTGAGAAATAAGCATCAAGTATTAAACCAGTTTTTTCTCTGATCATATCGGTCAAGCCTTGTTCCTTAAGCTCATCGCAATATTTGGAAGTTCTTCTATCCTGCCAAACAATTGCATTGTAAATGGTTTCACTGGTTTCCCTGTCCCAAACGATTGTAGTTTCCCGTTGATTGGTAATACCAATAGCGGCAATGTCCAACCCCGATATACCTTTTTTTGCTATAGCTTCGGCAGCTACAGACATCTGTGAAGACCAAATTTCTTCAGGGTTGTGTTCTACTAATCCCGGTTTTGGGAAATATTGTGTATAATCCTTTTGGGCTACTGAAACGATTTCTCCTCCATGATTAAATAAAATAGCTCTCGATGATGTAGTTCCCTGATCTAAAGCTAAAATGAATTTTTCTTTCATCTTTTTTGATTTTAGTTATTTAATTTATCTTTTGAAAATAAAAACGAAAATACATTTAAAATTGGATCATTGTTCTAAAATTAATCTTTTTTTAAATGTATTTTTGATTTTATGTATTTATTATGTTAAAAAACACCTTTTGTATTGTTGTATAATACAATTTGGTAACTTAAACCGAACCAATCATTGGAAATGCTAGGTCCTCCAGATTCAGCTCTATGTTGATAGAAAGCTGTTAATTTTGCCATTCTTGGACTGTTTGGGTATAAGTAAAAATTTACCCCTGCAGTATATAGGTAAAGTTTTTCATAATTAAATCCTGAAATATCTTTGTTCCCTTGATTAAAATATTCAAATCTAGCAACAGGCTCAATTTTTGGAGTAATATTGAATCCTGCAAGAAATGAATAACCCAGTTTATTTACTTTAACAAAATCGTGTTTTGTGTAATCTAAATTATTAGGAGATACAAATATAGTATTTCCATTTTCATCAACACTTGTAAATCTTACATTTTTAAATGTTCCGTAATCAAATTTGAATTTGTATTTTTTTGGATTTATATAATATAAAAATCCGGAGTAAGCCCAAGCTTGTTTAAAGCCCATTCCAGGAAGGTTAACGGATCCCATATGACCTCCAAATTCAACATTTTTTACAGGGAAAAAACGTAGGGAAGCATCCCAGCTTTTAAACTCTAAACCGTGATTTCCTTGACCCTCGGACGGACCGTCATTAAATGAAGACCAGTATCTGTCTCGATTACTGTCACTGTTATGTAAGAAAAAAGCATATCTTACGAAGTTTTTTACGTTACCTGAAACGTTAATACCATAGTGTCTTAAATCTGGACCTCCTTGAGCGGCACTTTGATTTTCAGAAGTATAAGTAAAATCAGCCAAATCCAAATCATAAGCAGAAGTTTCATTAGCAGCTCTGTTTCCAGCTCCTTTAAAACGACCTATTTGTAAATTAAGCAATGGATTGAATTTATATTTGATAAATGCATCTGAAATTTTACTAGAATGTAAATTCCAAGTCATGCTTGCGCTCAATTTAGGCGAAATATCCATGTCTGTATGTAAGAAACCTATTTTGAAAGCTGCCGGTTGGAAATTATATCTTGAATTTGCTTCTTTGTGAAGGCCTTGTTCTTTTGGAACTTGTTGGTAGATGGTTTCCAATACCATACCAATACCATATTTAAGAGTAGGTGTAAAACTGTTTTCATCCGCACCTGTTAACTCCTTAATAAAATTTAATTTGATTCCTTGAGAAAGCTGAGAGCTATCGCTATTCATACGTTCCACAAGCGATGCTTTCCTTTTTATTGTGTCACTTTCTGATTGAAATTTTTCAAGAGAAACTTTTTGGCCATATCCTAAAATAAATGTTGCCGTTAAGAAAAGAGATAAACTACTTTTAAAATTCATGTTAGTTTTTTTAAGTATTTAATTTGTTTTTATAATATAAGTTAATAGGATAAGGTAAAGATATATTATCTTAAATAAACTTTATCTTTACCTTATCATCTTTATGATTATTAAAAGGTGAAGAGAAATTATTTTTTAGTCTTTTCAAAAATATATAACTCATGAATTTCACTATCATATCCAGGATAAAAACCTGAAGGCATACCCATTTTAATGATAGCACCTCTATTGTTAAGGATTACTAAATCATTAGTTACCGGATCTATAGAAAGACCTTCAATTTCTCCGGCTCTTTCAAATTCTGGAATAGATCTGAATAAAGATACTTCAGCACGGGTTTGTTCCGGATTGCTAACATCGGCTATGTAGATGTTATCAGCTTCAGGAATATCTGAATCTCCATCATCGGAAGTAATTAAAAGTTTTCCGTCTATATGATATACTCCTTGTTGCCATTGTGGAGAAGGTTGTAAGTGAACCTTTCCTATGTATTTTCTGGTTTTTAAATCGTATTTGTAAACATACCATCCTGAAGTCCAGTCAGACATCCAAGCTACATTGTTTTTTCTGTCGATGGTAATACCGCTAACTTCTGGTTGCTCAATTTCACCAAAATCGATGGAATATTTATAATCAAGAGTTTCCGCATCATATACGGCAATTTGAATATTACGAACGACTCCTGCATCAAAAAATTCTACTCCTGTATAAACTTCTCCGTTATAAATATCGATATCTCCGAAATGATTTACTTCTTTTTCGAATTTTGTAAATGGTTTATCATTTTTTGTGATAAGATTACCATTCTTATCATATTTAAATAATGCGGTGCTGCTAGATACATAATAATAATCTTTGTCAATAGCAATACCTTGTCTACCCTCTACAGGAATAACTTTTTTTAATTTGTAACTACTTCCGGACTTTGCTAATTTTTGAGCATTGATGGAAGTGAATCCAACTACTACTAATAGTGCAAGTATTAGTTTTTTCATGATTTGATTTTTTATAATGTTAATATTTATTTTATATCTTTTATTTTGAACAATTTTTCTCTTTTTTACTGAACAAAAAATTATAATGATGGCTTAATAATTTGAAATTTGAAAAGTTTAGAACACATTCTTATTTATTTCAAATTATTTTCTAATAAACACTTAATTATTATTGATTTAAAAGGGTTACGTTTCGTGAAATAGTATTAAAATGAAACGTAATGTATATGTATTGGAAAAGCCATAATTTTATTAAATTTTTTAATAGCCTAAATCTGTTAAAACAGTTTTAGCATTTTGATAAGCCGGTCCTTCATTTCTAAGTTGTTTTTCGTGATAGAAACGAATAGTTAGATCTGACTGATTGGTAAACATTCCATCACAAGAAGAAAAATATTTACCCATTTGTTCTTCGTTATCAAATGAATACGGATGTATTTTCATGCCTGATTCATGTATTAATTTAGCTTGCCAAGGTTCTAATAATTCTGGCCAATTATCCGGAGGAGTTCCTCCTGCGATTGATGGACCAACGAATTGTGCTAAATTATCGACTCCGAAATTTATATGTTTAATATAAGTGGCTTCTTGGTCGTCATGTATATCGTCAGGTCCTTTTCCTTTCCAGAAAAGTAAAGCGGTTGGAATATTTCCTTTAAATATATCTTTTAAAATTAATAAGCTGTTATGTGAAAATGTTTGTAATACAACTTTTCCATTTGTGTTCCCCACATTAACTTTTCCATTTTTAAAATGATCGGATTCAGTAGCCGGTTTGTTAATAATATTCCAGCCTAAGCGATCTAGTTCTTTAACTAATGCTTTTTCAATTCCCGGATTTAAACTTGGTTCTTTCGTTTCAATATAAATACCGGGTCTGTTTCCATTATCTGCCGGATCATCTTCATATTCGAAAGTATATCCTGTATTCGTTTTTTTCCATATTCTTTCTCCGTTAGCATCTCTTTTTAAACGTTTCCCTTGAGCAAACATAATTACGTCTTCTAAAGTACTGATGTATTGCTTTTGTGTTGAAAAGCTAGTTCTTGCTCTATCCGGAGAGGTGTTTT
Source organism: Apibacter sp. (assembly GCF_025291155.1). NCBI lineage: Bacteria > Pseudomonadati > Bacteroidota > Flavobacteriia > Flavobacteriales > Weeksellaceae > Apibacter > Apibacter sp. The sequence continues at coordinate 1,632 of NZ_JAMBJZ010000022.1, read as the reverse complement.
TATCATGATTAAACCAAGTACCGGCATCCAATTTTAATAATTCTTCATAAGTAAAAGTTGAAGCGGGATCTTCAGCTCTGTCAGGATAGATTTTATTGATGTTAGACGTTCTGGTAAGAAGATTGTCGTGAACTACTAAAATAACACTATCCTTTGTAATTTGAAGATCTGCTTCCAGGTAGTCGGCGCCTATATTTCTTGCCCATCGATAAGCAGCTTCTGTAGATTCAGGAGCCCAATAAGACGTTCCTCTATGTGCTATTACAGCATTTTCAGGAACGTAATCCCTTACGTGCTGCATTTCAGGAGATAAGATATGAACTTTTTCTTGATGATTTGTTGATACATTATTATCATCACTACTGCATGATGATGCTATTACACTTACACACGCTAACATAGCCAGCATATTTTTTCTCATTTTGTAGGGGAATTTAGTTTGTATATTATTTAGTTTGAAAACTATTCATGTGAATTTTTATCTATTTTTTTAACTAAGAAGTTTTGATTGTGATAGATTTTATGGTTAAATTCTGATTACAGCATTAAAAAATAGGGAAATTTAGTTTTTAAATCATCCAATTTTTTTCTTTCTTTCTTCACATTTATTTTATATTACTGCTCTCATTAAATCATAGCTTTTCTAAACTATGATTTGCTCTAAAAACAAATCTTATTACTTTTAAAATTATATCCATAAAAATTTAATCACAATCAAAACTTAGTAAAAACAGAAAAAGAATTTTTTTATATCGTAATTTATTTTTTATCTAATTCTTGCTCTTTTTTATAAGTAAAGGCCATAAAGATAATGGACAAAATGCCACTACCAATTAACAATTGAAAGCTAGCAGACCAACCAAGAGATTCAACCACTTTACCCATCACTATATTAGCAAGTAATGAAGTTCCTATGAAGTAACCGAAAAATCCTGTAAGTCCTGCAGCAGTTCCTGCAGCATTTTTAGGAGCTAAATCCAACGCCTGAACTCCAATTAACATTACCGGGCCATAGATAAAAAATCCGATTGCAGTTAATGCGATTAAATCAACAACTTTGCTGCTCGGATTTTGCCAATAAACGACAATAGATAAGATAACAAGAATCATAAAAATGATTGTTGTCATTGCTCTTTTTCCATTGAAAATCTTATCGCTCACCCAGCCACATAATAAGGTTCCCGGTATAGCGGCCAATTCATAATAAGAATAAGCATTACTAATATCACTTTGAGAATATCCTTTAACTTCGGATAGATAGGTAGGAGCCCAGTCTTGTACTCCGTATCGAATAAAATAAACAAATGCATTAGCAAAAGCCACAAACCAAAGCATCTTATTATTAAAAACATATTTAAAAAATATTTCTTTAGTCGATAATACTTTTTCAGAATCTTTAGAATAATTAGGAGGGAAATCATTCTTATATTCTTCTATGCTAGGTAATCCACAGGCTTGAGGATTATCACGAATAAGTATATAAGATATTATGGCAATTAATATGGCTATTCCTGCAGGAAACCAAAACATTCCCACTTTCCAACTTAAAACATTTACGCTAAGAGAACCTGCGAAAAGTATCCCCCATTTGGTAACTTGAGCTAACGACCGCCCCCCACCATGGTGGGCGCG
>NZ_JAMBJZ010000021.1:0-24399 GCF_025291155.1 Apibacter sp. | reverse complement strand
AAAAGAACAAATTTCAGACTTATACTTAGATGAAGCAATTAAAAAGGCAGATGAGGATATTTTAGGTAGAATAAATAAAGTAAATAATACTGTAAAAGATATTCAGAATACAAATTTATCAAGTTCTATAGCATTTGGTATTGTTGGAAAATGGGGAGATGGTAAAACTTCCTATATGAATTTAATAAAAGAAAAGATAAAAAATAATAAGGAATATATAATTATTGAATTTTCAGCGTGGTTAAATATCTCAACAAAATCTATTATTCAGGATTTCTTTGATACAGTTGAAGCAGCACTAAAAGGGCAAAGCCTTAATTTAGCTAAAGAAATAAGAAAATATGGAAACTCTGTCTTGAAAAATACTAAAAATCAATTCTTGATGAACATATTTTATGGTATGGATTTTTTATCAGAAAATAGTCTTAGTAGTGAATTTAAAAATACAAATGAGCAACTTAATAAATTAAATAAAAAAGTTGTTGTTTTTTTAGATGATCTAGATAGACTAAGCCCTAATGAGATTTTTGAAGTATTAAAATTAATCAGAAATACAGCTTCTTTTGATTCTTTTATTTATGTAGTTGGGTATGATAAAGAATACCTTGTATCTTCTTTAAAAGAAAAAGGAATACCAAATTCAACAAAATATTGTGAAAAAATATTTTTAAAAGAATATTTCCTTTTACCCTTAACTAAAGAACAAATTAATGATTATTTAAAAACAGCATTATTAAAATTCTTTTCAGAATCAAAAAAGAAAGATGAAATTAATTCTTTTTTTGAAGATAGAAATTTCGTATATAATTATTCTATTGAAGAAATTACTTTTTCTATTCAAAATATAAGGGATGCTAAAAGATTTTTAAATGAATTTATTCCAATCTATAAAATAATACAAGAAGAGGTACTATTTAGAGATTATTATAATATTAAATTATTAAAATTTTCTTTTTATGAGGTATATAATTTACTGTATGAAGATAAAAAAACTTATATTGAAGGTCGTAGTAAAAAAATAACTAAACTAACCTTGACCAAAAAAGAACTAAGCAATGGCTTCTCAAGAGATGTTTTTACTAATTCAAAAATTGAAGATTTTATAATCAATGAGTTAAAATATGATAAGAATAAATTAATAAAAATAAAAACATTACTAAATAATCTGTTTAATGATTATTATAAAAATATACCTTTATCAATAACAGATGATCAAAATTATTATAAATATTTTAAAGATGAATTAGGTAAGAATGATTTATCATATAATGAGTATAAAAATGCTTTGAAACTCCCAATAGATGAACTAAAAAAAAATATTGACAATTGGAATAGAGAAGGTAAAATTAGAAGCGCTCAATATTATATATATTACACAAATGTTCTTTCTTTTGAAAATAAAGGAGAATATGAAAAATACGTTAATATATTATTTTACATTGCAAATATACAAAATGATGAATCCAGTATTTCTAGAATTGTTGGATTAGATAATGATTATTTATTAGGTTGTATCAATAATTATCAAAATAAAATAGTGCCCAAATACTATAATAATAATAAATCTAAGTTAAGTGAATTTATTCAATCAATTTTTAATAATGCTTCTTCTCCCTATGATTATGAATTGGAAATTTTACAACATATACAAAATTACGATGATGAAAATATATTAACAAAATCAGAAATTGAATCATACCTTATAGATTATTTTGAAAAATATTCTAAAGGTATGGTAAGTGTTCCCCCTTATTTTTGGAATTATTTTTGGAAATATCGAATAAAAGAGAATGATAAGAATTTTTTTCCTCCAAAAATAAAAAGTATGTTTAAAGAACTTCTACCTAAATTTTTAGATGATTTTTTAGTATTGTATGTTAATATTGAAAAATATGATAATTACAATGCTATAATTTCTATTAGAAGAATCTGTGCTATATTTGATTCGATAGAAAATTTTATTGAATATATTAGTTCTAAACCTTTTAAAGAAAGTTTAACAAAAAAACCGGAATTTTTAGATGAATTTTTAAATTTTTATGAAGAATGGTCTAATGCCCAAAATTCAAATCCACGAGTAGTAGTATCTATACCCTATGATTTTAAATATCTACCTATTGTTGAAAAAAAAAAAATCTCTAAAATAAATAAAAAGTCAAATTTTATTTTATCGTGATAATTTATATTAATTATTTATTAAATAAAAAGTTGAAGTAAATTATAGGGGGAGGTAAAACAAATTATATTTAAGAATATAAATAAAAAAAAGTACAAAAAGCCTATAAACAAAGAAAATTAAGAAAAAATAAAGATTCATTTATTTAAAAACAAAAAGTAATTTATTACCAATTGATTTTAACACTAAAATCTATTTATTACTTCTTTATATTTATTCTGTTTGGTAAATCTAAACGGTCATAAATTATTTATAATTCTAAATTAGGTCGAAAATTATTCTAAATAGCAATATATTTTCAAGCAAAGAGAATATAAGGTTATATGGTATTGATGAGACCTTTATATTATATATTTGAGCCTGTAAAATATAGATTTGTTTTATCAGATTTTTTGTTACTTTTGCTAAAACACTTTTGTTATGAGTATAGATGCAGCCCCTAAGAAAGTACATCAGGGAAGAAATATAAAAAGATTAAGAGAAATGCTTGGTATTAAGCAGGAATCTCTTGCTTTTGATTTAGGTGTTAGTCAGGCTACTGTATCAGATTATGAGCAAAAAGAAGCGTTAGATGATAAAATTTTAGAAAAAGTTTCTCTAGCATTGAAAATCCCTATAGAAGCCATAAAGAATATGACTGATGAAACTACTAATAATTATATAAATACTTTTTACGATAATAGTCAACAAAGTGGTTTTTTCAGTAATCCTATCAATTGCAATTTTAATCCTATTGATAAAATCGTTGAATTATATTGTGAAAAAGAAGAACTCTATAAGAAAATGATAAAAGACAGGGATGAATTAATTGAAAAATTGTCAAAAAAATAATTTAATAAAATATTTATTTTCACTAAAATAAATAAAAATTTTATTTTTTTCTTTAGTTTCAAAAATCATTTAATAAATTATTAAAACTTATTAGTTCAAAAATATTTCACTTATTATAAAGAAGAAATTAATTTTGCTAAAACACTTTTATTCAATTAAATACTAGAAATTAACATTACAAAAGTAATTTCTATAGATATGCTTATTATTTTTTATATAAAATTAGTATCTAAAAAAATATCCTTAATTAATCGTATCACCCTTTGAGTTGAATAATAGTTTACAGAGCTTTTATCTTCTTTGCAATCAATATTCTCAACTTTCCAAATATGTTTATTATATGATTGAATCTTTATTTCCAAAGAATCAGCTACCTGAATTCCTAAAAGTGAATTTTCCCAAGAATTTAATTTAGAAAATATTTCCAAAACCTGTGATTCTAAGGCAGGCAAAGACTCTTCCCTATGTATTGAAAGTACCCGTGAGTTGTTTTCTAAATAAATATGAATCAATGTATAAATTATTTTTTTCCTTTGGTAAGAATTTGAAAACGCCAAAGAAGCATAATGGCAGCAAATCCCAATCCAATACACAAACCTATCCAAGTTCCTACAGCTCCCAGCTTTTGATTAATGCATAAATAGTATCCAATAGGGATAGCTAAGACAATATATGCAATAAAGCATATAAAAGTAGGAATTTTTACATCTCTCATGGCTCGTAAGCATCCCAAGCTAACTACTTGTATTCCGTCAAATATTTGAAATAAGGCCGTTAATATCAATAATTTAGAAGTTATGGCAATAACTTCCGTTTTACTCTTATCAAAGAATATTAACGGTAGTTGATCTTTAAAAATTATAAAAAGTAGCCCACATATAGTCATAAATGCAAAGACCAAATATATATTAGCCATTCCGGCCTTTTTAAGGTCCGACATATTTTTCACACCATAATATCCTGCTACCCGTACCGTTGCAGCAACTCCGAATCCAGTACAAACTTGAAAGGTAATAGATGCTAAATTAGAGGTTACCGAATGCGCAGACGTATCTAAATATCCATGCATACCGGCTATAAATGCAGCTAAGGCAAATGAGCTTATTTCAAACAAGGACTGTAAAGATGAAGGTAAACCTATTGATATTAATTTACGAAAATATACAGATTGAAAATTTTTCCACTTGACATCTTTTAGGTAATATAAAGATTTTTTATTACAATATAGGACCACTATAATGATACACATCATTAAAATGCGAGCAATTAGAGTAGCCGTAGCCGACCCTTTCAATCCCATTTCCGGAAGCCCCCAATATCCGTAAATTAATCCAAAATTTAAAATTACATTAACAATATTAGATATGATAGTGGCTATAGTTACTAAAACGGTCATAGAAATACCCTCGGAAAATTGTCTATAAGATTGGAAAATCATTAAAGGCAATAAGCTCCAAGCACTGATATTGAGAAAAGTTATGGCATCGGGTATTACCGATACATCTTGCTTGGCATGATACAGTAAAGGAGAGCAAAACTCCAATAATAAAATTACTCCTAAAGCCAAGGCAACGTTCATAACCGCACCATGTGTAAAAATTTTTAAAACTCTGCTCTTATTTCCATTTGCAACTGCTGAGGATATAAGTGGCGACATAGAATAAGAAAAACCTAATAGAAACACTAAAAATATGAAAAACAAACTGGTTGCTAAGGAAGAGGAAGCTACTGCTCGTTCTCCCAAATTAGCTATAATTATAATATCAATAAAATTTACAGATACCTGTCCCAGCTGTGTGATGACAACCGGAAGAGCTAACTTTGTATTGGCTTTAAAATGTTCTTTTAAATTCATTTGAATCCTTTCGAGCCTGCAAAGATAGAAATTTTAATAAAAATCGATTCATTCAAAATGAATATCTTTATACTAAATAACTAAACATTTTTGATTTTATAGAATATTTTTTTCATTATTGACACCTTTTTACTTCAAATAAAAGGTATCTTTTAAAATTAAAAAAAATAATTGCCACTACAATTAAACAAAAGATGTACCTTTGCAGCGCCAGGCATTTGCCCCTAAATGTTATATACGAATACATGAATACCCCTGCAAAAGAAAATTATTTTTTTCAAAAAATTGTGGTTATTGTTGGATCGGCATTATTCATTATGAAAATTGTTGCCTGGCAGTTAACCCAATCAGTAGCTATATTGACCGATACCTTGGAAAGCATTAGCAATGTTGCTGCCGGATTATTTTCATTATATAGTCTTTATATTTCTTCCAAACCAAAAGATAGGGACCATCCGTATGGACATGGCAAAATTGAATTTATTTCGGCAGGTATCGAAGGTAGCTTGATTACTGTAGCCGGTATTTTGATTATTTATAAGTCCGTGAGCGATATTTTCCATGTTCAAGTTATACGAAAACTGGATTATGGGATAGTCTTAATTGTTATCGCAGGACTAGTAAATTATGTTTTAGGAGTAGGAGCGGTTAAAAAAGGAAAAAAAAACAAATCCTTAGCTTTAATTTCAGGAGGAGAACATCTTAAAACTGATACATATTCTACCATAGGGCTTGTAATAGGCCTTTTTGTCATGTATGTTTTTAAAATTTATTGGTTGGATAGTATCATCGCCCTAATTTTTTCTTTGATCATTATTTTTACCGGAGTAAAAATTATTCGCAAATCTTTAGCCGGCATAATGGATGAAGCTGATGAAGAATTAATTACTCAGCTGGTTGATATATTAAATAAAAATAGAAATCCAAATTGGATTGATATTCATAATGTAAGATTTATCAAATACGGGAGCAGCTTACATTTGGATTGCCACCTAACGCTTCCTTGGTATTTTAACCTCAGGGAAGCGCATAAAGAGCTAGATAAGCTAAATAAAATTATTGTTGATAATTTTGGCAATAGTTTTGAAATGTTTGTTCACGTTGATGATTGTCGTGAAGTTATTTCGTGCAAAATTTGTAAAAAAGATAGTTGTCCTTATCGTAAATATCTTTTTGATAATGAAATCAAATGGACAAAAGAAAATATTCAAATTGATAAACACCATAAATTAGATAAATAAAATATGAGTAATAAAAAGAATTTTTTAAATATTGAAGAAAAAATATATAAATCATTAGGAAAAATCGGATACGTAATTATATTTACTTGTATATTTTCACTGCTAATGTTTTTTATTGACTTTATACTTTATTGTTTTGTTGACAATCATTATAACTCTGGATTTTTATTTTCTGGTGAATATACTTTTACATACTGGATTAAACTTATGTGGAAAAATTATTCTTTTTCATTTTTTAAAACATCATTCTTCGGCATCATATTTATTATTTTAGGTATTTATAGAAGTAAGACATTGGCAAAAGAATTCTCAATTTAATAACTATTAAATTATTTCTTCTATATAAAAAATGAAGCATTATATATTCTTAACCTGTTTGTATGTTAATTGCTAACAAACTTTTTTAATTTAAATACCTTAATTGATATTTAAATTATAAAATTTATTTTGTGTATTTTTCTAATCTTAGCATATACAGATATATAATAGGTAGCTGAAAAATAATAAAGCTTTAATAATATATGATAAAAGCTGCTACAAAAGTTATTGATAGCAGCTTTTATTAAACAATATTTATATATTTTATTTTGCTAATACTTTTTTAACTGAAGTAGCTATAATTTCCGCTTTTTTAGCCAAATCTTCATCTGTCCATAATAAAGAGATAGGAATAGTTATTGTTTTTCCCATTATTGCATCTGATTGTGAATAATCCGCATTGGCATAGTTTGGCAATAATTCTTTGTGCTCTTTATAAAGCGGGGCTAAAGTTTTTAGCAATTTCAAATGATCCCATTTTCTCACATAATGCCAATTGTTATCGAACCAATATGCATTACCTATCCCCTTGCTGCTCAATTCTCGAGTCAATTCTCGAGCTGATTCTTTATTAGGCAAAAATATGCTCAAGAATGAAGCATTATCGCCGGCTTCATCGGGTAATTTTCTAAATTCTAATCCCTCAATTCCCTGTAAGGCATCTTTCAATGCTTTTTTATTCTTTCTTTGAGTGGAAAGTATTTTATCCAGCTTTTCAAACTGAGCAAGACCTACGGCTGCATGCAATTCGGAAATTCTATAATTTAACCCTAAATAAGGATGATTTTCTGCTCCTCTGTTATCTCCGATATGGTCATGTCCATGATCTGTATATTGATCAGCATGCACATAATAGTCTTCATTATTAGTTAAAACAGCTCCTCCTTCTCCGCAGGTTACCGTTTTAACAAAATCAAATGAAAAACATCCTAAATCACCGATGGTTCCAAGATATTTGCCTTTATAAGTAGCGCCAAAAGATTGACACGCATCTTCAATTATTAATAAATTATGTTTTTTTGCTAATTCTTTAAGAGCTGAAAGATCTGCCATAGCTCCACACATATGCACCGGCATAATTACTTTGGTTCTAGGCGATATGGCTTTTTCAACTGCCTTCGGATCCATGGTCAAAGTTTCATCAATATCTACAAGTATAGGAATAGCTCCTACGCTTAATACTGCCTCAAAGCTAGCCACAAAGGTAAAGGTAGGTAATATTACCTCATCTCCTGCTCCTACTCCCACCGTATTTAGTGCAGTCATTAAGGCCGTAGTTCCACTGCTGGTTAACTGTACATGCTTTACATGCATTCTTTTTTGAATGGCCTGCTCAAATTCCTTTGCTTTCCAATGATTATTCCTAACAGATTCAAAATTATAACGCATAAGAATACCACTTTCAATAATATCGTTCAGGTGTTTTTTTTCTTCTTCACCCCAAAGCTCATATCCTGGCATAATAAAGTATTTTATATTATTTTTTTTGTTAAAAACCTAAAACAAAGGTAAGGATTTGAGTGTAAAGAATCTTTAAAAACAAATAAAAAAGTTCTATCGAAACATGGTACTTGTGATATTTTAATATAATTTTTAGTATGAATGAGTTAATAAAAAATATTAAACAGAGCTATTTATATTTTCCCTATTTAAAATAATATTAATTTTTTATATCTTAACCAGATCACTAAAATACATATAATTTAAAAAAACACAATAAAAAATACATTATTCTTAATAATATACATTTTTTATTTTTAAATATTCATTTATTTTTAAAAATATTTAAAAATTTATAAAAATTAAAAGTTAAAATATGTTAACTTTGTTAAACTAACATTAACATTAAAAAATTATAAATAAAATGAGCACAAGGGCTCCGATTCATTATCTCTTTTTAATATTCTTCGGAATGTTTATCTCAATTCAAGGTCAAATTATACCCCCATCTACATTGATAATAAAAGATCATAATGATAATAAGAGTCCTATAACAATTGACTGCGACTATAATTTTAATGAAAACCATAAAATTTCATTAAAAGCCGAATATCCTGAAATTAAAAATACAACCAAATATTCTGTTACAGCTATTCCTTTCAATCCGGTGGGAAATTTTTCCGAAGGGGAAGAAGTCATGATTGAAAGTGACGATAAATGGAGCAATGTACAAAATCTCCCTTTTAAATTTTGTTTTTATGGAAATACTTACAGCTCTATAATTTTAGGAGATAACGGTGTACTCTGCTTTGATACTCAATATACTGGTACCGAATGTCCATATGTCATAGCAGGTGCCATTCCCAATCAGGACTTAATGCACAACACCATTTTCGGTGCCTATCATGATATGACCAATGATAGTGATGTTTTCGGATGTACAAATGATTGTGGTAAAATATCTATGTATACAACAGGAACGATGCCATTTCGAAAAACTATTATAAATTATTATAATATGAATCATTTCGGTTGTGAAAGTTCCAAATCTACACTACAAATTGTACTATATGAAACAACCAACATAATTGAAATCTATATAAAAAATAAACCTTTAACTTGTGAAATAGGCAATGAAAAAAGGACTCTAATAGGGATCACGAATTCCGATGGTTCGCAAGGAATAGCCCCACAATCTAGAAATACAGGAATTTGGGAAGCATATAATGAAGCGTGGCGATTTTCTCCCGAAGGTACTACGGCAATACCTAGTGTGGAATGGAAAGATTCCAATCAAAATCTAATCCCTTCTTCGGAAGTTAGTCCGAAATCATCGACAACTTATTATGTAAATGTATCTTATGCTGGTTGTACCCCTGTTACTCTTAGTAATGAATTTCAAATCATATTTTCTCCGGATTATCCCAAAGTAAAAGATTTAACTGTATATAAATGTTTTGAAGGTAATACTCCTAATGCTGTTATCAATTTAAAAGAATTAATGCTTGAGGCTTCCGAAGCTAATCATGATGTGACCACTTCTTTACATCTCAATATAGAAGAGGCTAATACAGGAGAAAATCCTATTGCCGATCTTAATACCTATCTTATAACAGAAAATTCAAAATCATTTTATTTACGCGCTTCTAGGAATAAAGATTGTTATTCAACTTCCGTTATAACCTTACATTTAAAAAGAAAACCGAACCTCAAGGAAACAGAACCAATAATTATATGTGGAAACGAGGAAAATAATGATTCAGAAATAATTTATTTAAAAAATTATGAAGATTACATAAACGGCTACGAAAATTGGATGAATCTTGATTATTTTGATTCTTATAATAATGCTCTTGAAGGTGTAAACCCTATTAGTACGCTTTCACTCTCCTCCACAGTGACTATATATGCCAAAGCAAGTAATAAAGAATATGATGAATGTTTTTCCATAATACCCGTTACTTTTAAGTTTCAAAAAACTATTATTTCTCAACCTCAAAAAATTATTCTCTGTGATGAAAATTTAAATGGAAGAGAAATATATAACTTAAGATCTTATGAAAGTACTCTAACCAATTATCAAAATTTAAGTTTTACGTATTATAATTATGAAACCGATGCTTTACAAAACATTAATCCTATACTAAACCCAGAATCCTACACTGTTACCAATGGAGAGGTCATATATGTTAGTATATCTAGCCCGGGGTATTGTTCATCCATAAATACAATATCTTTTTCTTTTAAAAATTCAGCAGTAAAAAATATGCATAAATATGTATGCGATGGTAAATTACATGAAATTAAAGTTAATCTTTTAGATTATTATAACGATATGAAAAGAGATCAAGATATTATTCTTGATGGAATATATAATTCATGGGAAGGCGCTGTAAATAAAGACTTTTCCCAAAAAATTAATGATTTGGGTAATTTTACCGTTGTAATGCCTTATTCGATAGTATATGTACGTTTTTTTGATAATACTACTCAGTGCGAGTACATTCGTGAAATAAAACTTGAGATTAGAGCTAAAATTGAAAAAATACCATCTTATAATGTTTGTGATTTAAATAATTCGGGCGAAAGCCATTTTAATCTAAATACACTACGTCCTATCTTTATGGCCGGATACCCTCCATCTTCTATAGCTTTTTATGAAACTTTAGAAGATTATAATAATGAAACTAACCCGATCACGGAAACAATAGTAAAGAGAGAAAAAATCATTTATGTGAAAATTAATGTTAATGACGGATGTAAATATTATCATAAAATTAATCTGAAATTGAAAGAGTTAGAAGTATCTGAAACTCAAAAATTTACAATCTGTGATTCAGAAAATGATGGGAAAGAAAATTTTAATTTAAATGATTTAATTAACCTTTTAAATTTATCAGATTATAGTTCGATACAATTCTATAAATCAGAAAAAGATGCTTTCAAAGAAATCAACCCTATAGCCAATAAAACTGAATATCCGATTAGTATTAGTAATAAAAATATATTTGTAAGAAGTAATTATAATAAGAGCTGTCCGAGTATAATTCCGGTTGAGATAGAATTGTTTAATTCTATAATTGTACCCAATTTTTCTTCCATTGAAATTTGTGATAAAGAGAATAAACATTCTAAAACTGTTGACTTAACTCGTTCGGTAGCAGAAAGCGGAATAAATACAACTAAAATTTCTGTTGAATATTATCTTACTTCTCAGGGCGCAGAACAGCAGAATAATAATGAAAAAATTTTAGATCCTACTTCTTTCACTATATATAATACAACTACAGTATTTATACGTTTTACCAATATTGATACCCATTGCTATCAAATAAGACCTTTAAAAATAAAGCTAAACCCATTTCCTCAAGTTGTTAAATTAAATTTAAATATTTGTGATTTTAATAATGACCAAGTAGAGGATGTTACTTTAAATGATTTAAATCCTCATTTAGTTAATGAGCATAAAAATTATTCTTTTTCATATTATTTAAGTGAAAAAGATGCAATTAATAATATAAATAAAATTTTAAGACATGCAATTAAAAATTCAACGGAATTATATGTTAAAATATCGTCTGGAAATGAATGTCAAGTGATTCATAAATTAGGATTTACATTACAATCATCTCCTTTAGTTCATAATAAAACGATTAAAATATGTGACAACAATTCTGATGATACGGAAATTGTCGATTTAACTCAATATAATGATATTTTAGTGGATAATGTTAACTCTACATTTAAATTTACCTATTTTACCTCTTTTAATAACGCTTATGATAACAGTTTAGTAATTAATAACGCTAAAGAGTACGCAATCCAAAAATTTCCGACTACTTTATATGTAAGAATTTCAAATTCATCCGAATGCTTTTCAATTGCTGAATTAACTTTTCACAGTGCAGAGAAAATTTTAGCCCAAAATAAAGATATTCATATATGTGATGAAGGGTCTGACATGCAGGAATATATTAATTTAAACAGCTATGTATCAGAAGTTTTACTGAACCCTAGGCAAAATTTACTGATAAATTATTATAAAACAGAAAAAGGTGCTAACGATAAAAATGAAAACGATCGTATAAAAAATCCTGATAATTATTCGGTAACTTTAGCCAAAGATTATGTATGGATACGTTTTGATAATCCTGCCACTGGCTGTTATACGGTAAGATATTTAGAAATTATACTTGAGCCACTTCCTAAGCTAATCAATTCTAAATATTTAATTTGCGACACAGATTTAGACGGTATTTATAAGCTAGATCTCGATCAACTTCGTTACGCCGTAATATTTAATCCTGAGGGATACACTTTTTCTTACTATTATAATATAGAAGATGCAAAAAAAGATGCGAATAGAATTCAGAATATACATCAATATATTATTAATGATTTTAATCAAAAAATAGTTATTAAAGCAACTAATAAATACGGATGTAGTTCTATAAGAAGTGTAACGCTCTATACTAAAGATAAAATTAAAGTTAATACAAATTCCATTGAAATGGAAAGTTGCGATGATGATTTTGATGGTTTAACTTTATTTAATCTTACAACTCTAAATTCATCAATAACTAAAGATCCTAAGGCAACTTTTGAATATTTTAGGACCTTATCCGACGCAAAAAATAAAATCAATCCAATAAAAGATCCCTATAACTATAAAAATATAGTGCCTCATCTTGATAAAGTGTATATTCGCGTTTCTTCCCCTGATTATTGCCCTTCTTTAAGTCAAGCCACTTTAAAAGCTTTACCGGTTCCAGTAAGTAATTTAGGGAAAAATTTAAAAATATGTCCTAATGGTAGTCTCGAATTAGTTTCAAATACAAATAATCCTGAAGATTTTTATGAATGGAATACGGGAGAAAAAGGTTATAATAAACATACAATCACCATCTTTAAGGCCGGTATTTATACTGTAACTATTTCCGGCAAGAATGGGTGTTCTTATACTTATACAACTTCTGTAACTGAGTATCCTAAGACCAAAATTATTGATTTAGAAGAAGGTAATGATTACATTACTGTTATGGCTGAAGGCGAAGCTCCTTTAGAGTATTCTATGGATAATAAGAATTGGCAATCTCATAATACTTTTTATAATTTAAATCCCGGAATTTATACATTTTATGTAAGATCAATGGCGAACGGCTGTTTTTCAACTGAAAAGAAAGGAGTCTTATTTAAGATTAATAATGTAATTACTCCTAATGGAGATAATTTTAATGAAGTTTGGCAACTATGTGGTTTAGAGCATTTTGACTCACTTCCTTCACACATTAAAATATTTGACCGTTATGGTAAGGTAGTATTTACACAAAGCTCCAATTCGTGCTTTGTATGGGATGGACATTATTTAGGGCGACCTTTACCTACTACAACGTATTGGTATATTATCAATATTGCCGATGGCAGACAGTTTACCGGATGGATTGTTTTGCGAAACCATAATAACAGGGTTGATTTAAACTAATTTGAATGTTTAATTCAACATATCTAAATATAATTAATAATTGAAACTAAGGATAAATATTATAATTAATTCATAATGAGCATTATATAAAAAAAATAATTATATAGTATAGATCGACCCCGTATATTTTATGTAAAAAGTTTCCATAAATATATAATTAGAATAAGTTAAATACTTTTAAATTTGAGTAAAAATATAAACATAAAGAAAAAATGAAAAATAAAGAATTAAAGTTTAAAACTAATATAGATTGTGGTGGATGCGTAAAAGCTGTAACTCCTTTTTTATCTAAGGTTGAAGGTATATCTAGTTGGAATGTAGACACTTCCAACCCTGAAAAAATTTTAACAGTTGATTCGGATGGTGCTTCTGATGAAGCTATTGTAAATGCTGTAAAAAAAGCCGGTTTTACTATAGAAAAAATTTAGTATCAATCTTCAATATGTTTTAGTGAAGAACCTTTAATATATAAAGGTTCTTTTTTATTTTATACTAAGTACAGATAATAAAATATTTTATTAATATTACTTACATTTGTATTTTTAAAACTTATTCGCAAAGTTTATAAATAAATACTAATGACTAACTCTGAAAAAGAAAATTCTATAGGTTATCAATTAAGTTATACGGAAAATCTACATAGGAATTTATTAAATAAAAAATTTACTAGTAACCAATTAGATGTTACTCCGGAGCAATTTATTATTCTAGATTTATTAACGGAATATCCTGATGGAATATCCATGCAAACCATTTCTATAAAAATTCATAGAGATAATTCTGCCATAACAAGGTCTATTGATATATTAGAAAAAAGAAATTTGGTAATCAGAATAAATGCTAAAACCGATCGACGGAAAAAGATTATACTTATTACTAAAGAAGGCAATACACTGCTTAGCAAAGCCAAAAATATAGCAAAAGCACATGCAAAGGAAGTTGCCAACGGGCTTACCGAAACTCAACTAAATGAATTTTTTATGATTCTAAAGCACATTCAGAATAATATACACGATTCTACTAATAAATAATTTTCGACTTACTGACTTAAGTAACTTATTTATATGTGGAAATTTATTAAGTAAATATAGTCATGCTCTTTTATTAGGTATAAAAAATCTAATTATATTCTAAAGTTTTTATTAATTAAGTTTAGCTCCATTTATATAATTTAATTGTGTAAGATATAGTATGAATCAAAAAGTAAAATGGCTTTCACAATTCTTAAATAATATAAAAAAGGGTGATATTCTCAATTATAATTATAATTTAACTGCTTCGAATTTTTGAGTAGGATTAACAATTTCATCTTGAGCAGCAACTAATTGCAATTCATATTCACCTTGTCTATGAGTTTCTAACATAACTGCGTACACTGCTGCTGTGGTATGTTCTAATACATCTTTATAGGCTTTACCAAGCAACATATTGGTTAATAATAATCCTGAAGTTAAATCTCCTACCCCAACTGGTTGTCTAACGCCGAAATCTACCAAAGGACGAGATATATGCCATTTTCCTTCTGGAGTGGATAATAACATTTCAAATTTGTCGGAACGATACCCAGCCCTACTTAAATGTTTAACTAAAACCGTTTTAACTCCTCTAGCATGAAGTACATCAATAGCTGAAATCACTTCCTTCACTGAAGTAATTGTTCTATCGGTTAAAATTTCTAACTCCAATAAATTAGGTGCCATTATGTCACTTACACCAATAACCTCATTTTTAAAAAAATCTGATACACCCGGAGCAACAATACAACCTTTTTCAGGATGCCCCATAACAGGATCGCAAAAATATATTGCATTAGGATTTTCACTTTTAACCTTCCTAACTATTTCCAAAATAGATTTTCCTTGTTCAGGAGAACCTATATACCCATTTAAAACAGCATCACATTTTTTTAGTTGATGAATATTATCTATTCCTTGTACAATATCCAATAAATGTTTTGCTGACATTACTTCACCTGTCCATTGTCCATATTGTGTATGATTTGAAAATTGCACGGTATTTAATGACCATACCCTAACACCACAACGTTGCATAGGAAATTCCGCTGCGCTATTTCCTGCATGTCCATACACTACATGAGATTGGATAGATAAAATATTTTTCATTAGTATTACAATTATTAATTACAAATTTATGAACTTTAATTCGCAATATAATAGTAAATTGAAAAAGAAATCCAAATGGATAAACAGATAATATGGAAGATTTAAAATTTTCAAACCATATAAAAAAAGATTAATTTCTTGTTAAAAACCGTTAAAGAAGCAAAATAACTGAATTTTGGTATTACTTTTGAAATAAAAAAACCAGTATTTATTTAAATTAATTTTGTACTATGAAAAAAAATAAGTTTGAAATTAAAAAAATAGGTTCTTATATTTTAGTAGGAGTAGTAGGTGGTTTAATTTCCGCGGGAGCAGTTACTTCTTTATCAAATAATTCAAAATTAAATGATTTTGAAATATTTAAAAATACTACTAATAATAACGAAAAAGCTTATTTTACTTCAGCTTCTAATAATAGAGTTGTTGGGTTAAATCCTCCTGATTTAACTATAGCAGCAGAAAAAACAGTTAATGCAGTAGTTAGTGTTAAATGTTATTCATCATTCAGTCAACAACAACGCCGTTCCTTAGATCCCTTTGATTTCTTTTTCGGAGATCCTTTTAATTCACAAGGACAGCAAAGACAACAGCAGTCTCCAAAGGATACACCAAGTGGATTGGGATCTGGTGTGATTATATCTACTGATGGATATATAGTAACTAATAACCATGTTATTGATGGAGCTGATAAAATAGAAGTTACTCTTAACAATCAAAAAACATATATAGCCACCTTAGTTGGAACCGATATCAATTCTGATATTGCTTTATTGAAAATAGATGAAAAAGGACTTAGCTATTTAAATTTTTATAATTCCGATAATGTACGTGTAGGTGAATGGGTTTTAGCTGTAGGAAATCCTTTTGGGTTAACTTCAACTGTTACTGCAGGTATTATCTCGGCTAAAGGTCGTAGCCTAGATTTATTACGTTCCAATTCTAAAAGTCCGATAGAATCATTTATACAAACAGATGCTGCAGTCAATCCGGGAAATAGTGGAGGTGCTTTAGTAAATACTAATGGCGATCTTATAGGTATTAATACCGCTATTGCTTCTCATTCGGGAACCGGAACTTTTGAAGGATATAGCTTTGCCGTACCTTCCAATATTGCTAAAAAAGTAGTTGAAGATATTCGAAAATATGGTTTGGTACAACGAGGGTATTTAGGCATAGGTGCGCTTGATTTGAGTGATGATGCTTCTGTGAAGCAATATAATCTTCAAAACAAAACCAGTTACAAATCTCAAGAAGGAGTTTTAATTACAGATATTCAAAATGATGGAGGAGCTAAAGACGCAGGTTTGAAAAAAGGAGATATTATTAAGCAGATTGATGGAACTACTATAAAAAATTTCCCAACACTTTCGGGAATTATTGGAGAAAAAAGACCGGGTGATCAAGTAAATGTAACTATTTTGAGAGATAAGGTTACTAAAACTTTCAATGTAAGAATTAAAGATGCTAAAGGCGGTATTTCTGTTAAAACCAAGAATGATTTAAGCATTGCTGAAAAACTTGGAGCAGAATTCCAAGAATTAAGTGATGAACAAAAAGTTAATTACGGTTTAGAATCAGGTATCGTAATATCCAGCATAGATAGTAACGGAAAATTGAAATCTGCAGGTATTGGTGAAGGATACATACTTATGGAAGTTAATGATAAACCTGTAAATAGTGAAAAAGATATTGAAAAAATATTAAAAAATTATAAAGGAACTGTTTCTGTAAGATATGTTGATCCTTACGGTAGAATTTATAGAAGAGGATTTAAAATGGAATAACATAACATCGTTATTAATATATAATTAGTAAGTAATTTTGAAATGCAACTTTTTAAATTATTAAAAAGTTGCATTTTTTTTCTTATCGTTATAATTTTTAAAAATTTCAATTACTATTGATGAAGCAATTTCCAGAGTTCATCTTTCAAATGAATAAGATTTTCTCCAGTCACTGCTGATATAAAAATCAACTTGAAATTTTTGGGAAATGTTTTTCTAATTTCTTCTTCTAATTCTTTATCAATCAAATCCGATTTAGAAATAGCAATTAATCGGTCCTTATCATTTAATTCCGGATTATATTCTTGTAATTCTTTAACTAAGATTTGATACTCTTTATAATAATCTTTAGCATCTGCAGGTATCAAAAATAATAAAACTGAATTTCTTTCAATATGTCTTAAAAATCTATGTCCTAATCCTTTACCTTCAGAAGCTCCTTCAATAATTCCAGGTATATCTGCTACAACAAATGATTGAAAATCTCTATATTTAACTATTCCTAAATTAGGGATAAGGGTAGTAAATGCATAGTCTGCAATCTTTGGCTTGGCAGAGGTTATTGCTGATAATAAAGTGGATTTTCCGGCATTAGGGAAACCAACTAATCCAACATCTCCCAATAATTTTAATTCCAATATAAAATTAGATTCTTTACCCGGCAAACCTGGTTGGGCATATCGGGGAGTTTGATTGGTTGAAGATTTGAAATGTGAATTTCCTAAACCTCCTTTTCCTCCTTCTAATAAAATAATCTCTTCTTTATCTTTAGTTATTTCTCCTAAAATATTTCCTTCTTCATCCTTCGCTATGGTACCTACTGGAACATCAATATATAAATCTGCTCCATTCGCACCGGTAAGTTCTTGCTTCCCTCCTGGCTTTCCATTTTCTGCCTTATTATGTTTTGAATATTTAAGAGCTAATAGAGTCCACAATTGTGCATTTCCGCGCAATATAATATGTCCACCCCTACCTCCATCTCCTCCATCAGGACCTCCTTTAGGTATATATTTAGCTCTATGGAGATGTGCTGAACCCGCACCTCCATGTCCACTTTTACAAAAAATTTTTACATAATCAACAAAATTAGACTGCATATATCTTATATTTTTTATAAAAAAAGGATTATCATTTTCCATAATAATCCTTTTATTTCTATGTACGTTTTTTTATTCTTAAACAAACTTCTCAATTTCTTTAGACAAGGCAGCCGTTATTTCGTCTATATTACCATCTCCATCTAGTTCTACAAGTTTATTTTGTTCCTTATAATAATTAGAAACCACTGCCGTTTTTTCATAATATTCTTTAATTCTATTTCGAATTATACTTTCATCGGCATCATCGGTACGTCCGCTTTCTTCACTTCTTTTCAAAATTCTTTTTACCAATACTTCGTCTTCTACATACAAAGCTAAAGTTACATCCACTTTTGTTTGAAACAGATTATTTAATAATTCATCAAGAGATTCTGCCTGACTTTCTGTTCTTGGATAACCATCTAGAATAAATCCCTTTTTGGTTGAATTCCTTTGAAGTTCATCAATCAACATTTCAGTGGTAAGTTCATCAGGAACTAAGTTTCCATTATGTATATATGATTGGGCTTCTTCTCCTAATTTTGTATTATTTTTAATATTATATCTAAATAAATCTCCTGTGGAAATGTGTTCTAAATTAAATTTATTTGCTAAAATTTTTGCTTGTGTCCCTTTTCCACTTCCGGGAGGGCCAAATAAAACAATTATATTCATTTTTTGATACTTTGTTTATTCTCCTTTTAATTGATATAAATCTTTTAAATTTCGTCCTAAACCATTATAATCCAACCCATATCCAACTACAAATTTATTGGGTATATTCATACCTATTAAATCTATATTCAAATCTTTTTTATATACATCCGGTTTAAAAAATAAAGTAGCTATTTTAATGCTTTTCACCGGCTTTACTTCAAGTAATTTATATAGACATTCTAGGGTATTTCCGGTATCAATAATATCTTCCAATATTATTACATCTCTATCTGTAATATCCACAGTCATATCTGTTATTAAATCGACATTTCCGGAACTTTTCAAACCACCCTTATAGGATGAAAGTTGAAGAAAACCTATTTCACAATTTCCTTTATAATTTTTTAAAAAATCGCTGAAAAACATAATCACTCCATTAAGCACTCCTATAAAAACGGGCACTGTATGCTTGTATTCTTCATATAAAGTATTGGTCATCCTTTGAATGGAGTGATCAATTTCTTCAGAAGAGATAAAAGATGTAAATGTTTTATCCAGAATTTGAATTTCTTCCATATATAACAAACTTAACTATGTCGCAAATATAATGATATTGACTAAATATCAAAGTTTGAAGCATATAATTTTTAAGGTTAGATAAATTTAAAATTTTAATATTTTAGTTTTCATGATGATGTTGATTGGGTGGAACAATAAGAATCGGTATTTTGGATTTGTTAATTACGTTTTTAGAAACACTGCCTAAAATAGCTTCCATCAATATTCCTCTACCATGCGATCCCATAATTATTAAATTTGCTTTTCTTGATTCTGATTCTTTTAGTATAATATCTGCAGGAGTCCCTTGTTTGATTATAATTTCAACTTCTATCCCTTCTTGTTTAATTGATTTTTCATATTCAACAAGTTGTCTTGTTTCTTCCTTCATTCCTGCTTCTTCAAGTTCTGTAAGATATTGAAAACCGATATCCCCGATTATAAAACCTAAATCTAAACTAGCTACGTGTAAAAGACATATTTTGCTGCCTGTAGCTTTTGCGTAGATGACAGCTTCTTTCAAAATATATTTTGTTGAAGCTGAAAAATCTATAGGGACTATCATTGTTTTCATAAATTATGGATTTTTATTATATTCCTTAAAGTTAATCAATATTTTATTTTTTTCATAAAATTTCAATAGAATAAATTTTATTATTTTTGCAAACTAAGTTTTATATTGAACATGCATATATTTATTCAAATAGCCCAGTTATTATTGTGTTTATCTATACTGGTTGTTTTTCATGAAGCAGGACATTTTTTTGCTGCTAAATACTTTAAAACCAAAGTTGAAAAGTTTTATTTATTCTTTGATCCTTGGTTTTCTTTATTTAAAAAGAAAATCGGCGATACGGAATATGGTATCGGCTGGCTGCCCTTAGGAGGATATGTAAAAATAGCAGGTATGATCGATGAAAGTATGGATACTGAACAGATGAAAAATCCTCCTCAACCCTGGGAATTTCGTTCAAAGCCAGCCTGGCAAAGATTAATTATTATGCTTGCCGGTATCTTTGTAAATATCATATTGGCCATTGTTATTTATACGGGAATTTTGATGACTACCGGTGAACAAACCATCAATACAGATAAATTAACTGATGGTTATGCTTTCTCTGATGTCGGAAAAAAATTAGGTTTTAAAAATGGTGATATTATCTTAAAAGTTGATAATAAATCGATTCCTACCTTTAATTATTTACCTGTATCACTCTTATTTGGGGATCATGTAACCGTAAAAAGAGATGGAAAAATTATCAATTTCAATCTTCTTCCTGAAGAGAAAAGAGATGTTCTTAAACAAGAAGGAAGAGGATTTATTTCTCCGAGAATTATAGCAGATGTCGATTCAATCTTACCAAAATCTATAGCTTCTAAATATTTCAAAAAAGGAGATATTATAACAAGTCTTAATGGACAATCGATTAAATATTTAGATGAGCTGAAATTTGAGCTTAATAAATATAAAAATGATAGTATATCTTTAGGTATTCTTCGTAACGGTCAAAATATAGATGAAAAGCTTTATATACCGGATAGTGCAGTATTAGGTTTTGTTCCTAGTGCTTCCAATCTAAAAAATGCAACCGCTTTTAAAAAATATGATTTTATTGATGCAGTTAAAAGAGCCCCCGTTTTATCTTGGGAAATGCTAATAATTCAAATAAAGCAATTTAAGCTTATTATTAACCCAAAGACAGAAGCCTATAAACAAGTAAGTGGACCATTAAGGCTTTATAAAGCCTTTTCTCCTGAATGGAATTGGACGCAATTTTGGAGCTTTACTGCTATGTTTTCAATCTGGCTTGCTTTCTTAAATTTATTACCGATTCCTGGATTAGATGGAGGTCATGCTTTATTTACTATTGCGGAAATGATTACTGGTCGAAAATTGAGTGATAAAACTATGGAAAAAGTTCAAATGGTTGGTATTTTTATTCTTCTCGGTTTAATGATTCTAGTATTTGGAAATGATCTCTGGAATATTATTCAAAGTTTTTTAAATTAATTTTATATTCTCACAGTATAAATTTAATTTAACTCAATTAATATAAAAAAATAGTTAAAAGGTTGTCTATGAAAAAGACAGCCTTTTATTTTTAATATTTCAAAAAATATCTTTTTATAACATTAACTTTTAAGAAATATCATTTTATACATCCTGTAATTTTTTAAGATATTTTTTAATTATAATAGTTTAAAGATTATTTATAAATCTTTTTTAATTTTCTACTATTTTATTACTTGAACTAATTACAATTCATTTGTAATTAAAATTATATTGATTTTATTTAGTAATAGCTATTATAGTATATCAAGAGACATTTATTAACTAATTAAATATTTATGATTATAATTTATCAATTTGAAGCATTTTATTTTAATAAATCACAAAATTAAATTTATACGTTTTATTTTAAGTATGTTTTAATTATTAATTATATTTGCATAAATAATAAAATTTTTATTTTTAAAATATATAAATTATTGAATTATTTATTCCTATAATTATTTCTAATTTAAAAGAATATATAATATTATAATTATATAGTTAATACATATGTTTTATGAAAAAGGTATATTTAATAATTTTTATATTCTTATCTTCCTTATATTTAGGATCACAAGAAGTAGCTCAAGAAGAAAATTTAAATCCTCAATATGTTTATAACAAGTTTTGGGATAATTGGTTTTTTAATTTTGGTGGTGGTGGAAGTATGTATTTTGGTGGAAAGCAACATAAAGAAGCTAATTTTTTTGAGAGACTTACATGGGGTGCCACATTAAATGTTGGAAAATGGTTTTCACCAATAATAGGTGCAAGATTAACATTTCAAGGTGGAAAAAAACATGTTTATAATGTTGATGGAATACCTGTATATGATAAAGATGGAAATCCTATTGATTTGAATACATTAGATCCTAGCAAAATACATCATAGGTCTCGAGGACATTATCTAACCGTTCATGCAGATGCACTGTTCAATTTATCAAATTTATTTTATGGCTACAAGGACGATAGATTTTATAACTTAATTTCATATGCAGGAGCAGGGATAGGTACTGATAGAAATGCCATTGACAATAATTCACCAGTTATTGTACTTGGTTTGCTTAATACATTTAGGATTAATGAAAAGTTAGCTATTAGTTTTGAAGTTTCTGCTCAAGCTGTTCAATCAAAGTTTAATGATGCCAAATATAAAAGAAAATGGGTAAAATCTTATAAAAAACAGGACTGGGATGAAATAGGTTCCGTTAACTTAGGATTGATAATTGGATTAGGTTGTAAACAAAAATTTGAAAAAGTAAATTGTGATGAAGTTCCTTTAAATAATATAGATCAAGATTTATTGAGCCAATTATCAGAAAAAGTAGATTCTTTAACTCAAGAAAATAAAAATTTACAAAAAAATTATGATGAAGCTAAAAAATATTCACCTAAAACAATTTATAAAAAACAAACTATTGTAAAAAATAACCCATACCCTGTCCAATTTGATATTAATAGTAGTTCTATAAACTCAAAACAGGAAGCCATTATTTATAATATAGCTGAGTTCTTAAAAGAGAATGAAAGTTATAATGTTGAAATTATCGGATTTGCAGATAAAAAAACAGGTTCTAAAAAATATAATAAAGTTTTATCTTTAAAAAGATCAAAAGCTATTGAAAATAAGCTAATTAATGAATACGGAATTTCCCCTGAAAGAATTTTTTCTTCCGGTAAAGGAGATTCTATGCAACCTTATCCAAAAAATGATTGGAATCGTGTTGTTATTATTACAGTGATTGATTCAAATTAAGTAATTTAATAAATAACTTTTTATAGCTAATCATTTTATAATGGTTAGCTATTTTATTTGTAGTGTATTTATTTTATTTTTTATCCAATTATAACATCATTGATTAAAATTATTAGAATTTATAAAAAATCACAGTAAATCCATCAAAATATTTAAATGTTTTTTAGCCGAATGCTCCCATGAAAATTCTTTGTATTTAGAGTAACCTTTATTTATAAGATTATCTCTTAATTGTTTACTTGAATAAATATTATTTATTTTTTTTGATATATCTTCTATTGAATTGGGATCAAAATATAATGCACTATCAACACAAATTTCCTTTATCGGAGGTATATTTGAAGCTAACACGGGACATTTATATTTCATGGCTTCTAAAAGTGGTAATCCAAACCCTTCATATTTTGAAGGAAAAACTAATGCTAAAGCTTGGGAATATAATTCTTTCAATTTCAAATCTGAAACAAATCCTGTAAAATCAACTAAATTTTTTATTATTGGATTTTCATTTATTAAATTTCCTAATTGCATATTATTCCCATTTATAAATCCTTCTCTTTTTCCAACGATTTTGAAATGAGGTTTTTTTATATTTTCTGGGAGATTTTCAATAAAGATAATATATGCTCTAAGGGCATTTTCTAAATTTTTATGAGGTTTAATATTTCCAACAAATAAAAAATAAGGATATTGTTCGATTTCAAAAATATCATTTTTTGGGGTAGCTGTTATTTTATCAAATTGATATTCTGAAACACCATTATATATAACTTCTATTTTATCTTTATATTTATTATTTGTATATGCTAGAATTTCATTTTTAGAAAATTTTGAAACAGTCACAATTTTATCGGACTTGGATAATGCTTCGTTTATCACGATTTTTGCATATATTTTTTGAAATATGGATAATTCTTTATAAAATGCTAAATGATACACATCATGTATAGTTGTAATTCTTTTTTCAGACTTTATGGGAGCTAAGGGAATGTTAAAATGTGGAGACCAAAATAATTTTGATTTTGGTATAATTTTTCTATAAT
>NZ_JAMBJZ010000020.1:0-25200 GCF_025291155.1 Apibacter sp. | reverse complement strand
ATGAACTAAGATCCAATTCACTTATTGAACTTTGCTTTGATGCGATAAAAATAGTTGCATCGCAAGCTATTTGCGAGGATATATAATTTACATTCGTCCTGTTATATAAAATTTTTGCTTCATCTAAAGTCAAATCTCTTGTAGTCATTGCCATTGAAATCTTTCCATTCAAAAGATCAGCAATTACTAAATCTTCTACTTCTTGCTTGAATATGATCTTCGAATCTGGATATGTAGATTGAAAAACCTCAGCTAATGAAGAACCTAAATTAGTTAAAGATGGATCAATAGCTAAAATTAAAGTACCTTTACGATATGCTTGTTTCTTTTGGATATCTTTTTGGCAAGAAATCAACATTATTATAAAAGCTAAAAATAAAGTAAATTTTATAAATACTTTGTTATTCATTCTTTTTTATATATCTTGTAGACCTATAAGCCCTAAATAAACCATATATAATGAATAAAGCCCCTAAAATCCAAGAATATATAGGCTCCAATTCAATAAAAAATTTTTTATAAATAATAACTAAAATTCCTATTATAAAATATCCTATCCCTATGAATAAAGAAAGTGATTTATAAGTAATTCTCATACTTCTTTTTTGAAGAATTCTAAATAACAAATATAGAAATAATTATTTACTTAATTTTGTACATATTTATTATAATTTTTTTCATTATGAACTTTATTATAAATACATTTTTTGATTTAGAAAGGGCAGCTGAAGAGATAATTTCAAAGTCAAAATATAAAATTTTTACACTTAATGGAAATTTAGGTGCAGGAAAAACTACATTAGTGAAATACCTTTGTAAGGTATTAAATTGTACGGATTCTGTAACGAGTCCAACTTTTTCATTAGTCAATGAATATCTTTCAACCTCGGGAAAAATCTTTCATTTTGATTTATACCGTATCAATTATGTTGAAGAATTATTTAATATTGGATTTAACGAATACATAGATTCTGATAATTATTGTTTTATAGAATGGCCAAGTATATGTGAAAATGAATTACCCGAGCATCATAAAATTTTATTAAATTTGGTGGATCAAACCAGGTATATAACATTTAATTAAAATGAGTATTTATACACCTTTTTCCGAAGAAGAACTTATTCCTCTAGAGGAAAGGATCGATGTAATAAAAAAAGGAGGAAAAGTTAGCATAGGTATTCCTAAAGAAGATCATCTGATTGAAAGTAGGATTGCGCTTACCCCTGATGCCGTATCAGTTCTTACTTCCAATGGAATTGATGTAATATTGGAAAGTGGAGCTGGATTAGGAGCACATTATTCAGATACGCTATATTCCGAGGCAGGAGCAAAAATATCATACGACCCTAAAGAAGTATTATCTCAACCAATAATTTTAAAAGTTAAGCCACTAACTGTAGACCAAATAAAACATTTACAACCTAATACTTATCTAATATCTGCCGTACAAATTAATACTCAATCTAAAGAATATTTCGAAAATCTTTCAAAGAAGAAGATAACAGCTTTAGGATATGAATATATAAGGGATGAACATAATGAATTATCAATTGTTCGGCTAATAGGTGAAATGGCAGGAACATCAAGCATACTTATAGCAGCAGAATTACTATCTTCATCACATAATGGTAGTGGACTTTTGCTAGGAGGAATAACTGGCGTTCGGCCCACTAATGTTGTAATTATAGGAGCAGGAAGTGTAGGAGAAAGTGCAGCCAGATCGGCATTAGGCTTAGGAGCTACCGTAAAAGTTTTTGATAATTCTCTTACTCGTTTACGGAGATTCCAGGAACTATTAGGAAGAAGAGTATATACCTCAACCTTGGATCCTAAAGAGCTTAGCAAAGCACTTATTCGTTGCGATGTAGTCATAGGATGTTTAAAAGGAGAATTAAGAGCTCCTATTATTGTCCCTGAATCTGTTGTTAAAAGAATGAAACCGGGCTCTGTAATTATTGACGTTAGTATTGATAATGGAGGTATATTTGAAACTTCAGAGATAAATCCTAAAAATGAAGCATTTATTAAACATGAAGTTTTACATTATTGTGTTCCCAACATAACTTCTAAATTCGCTCGAACATCATCTAAAGCATTAAGCAATTTCTTTTTAAGTTATTTTTTAAATTTATGTGATCAAGGAGGTTTTGAAGCTATGTTTAGAAAGCATCGTGGAATTTGTCAAGGTATTTATATGTATAGAGGGAGAATAACTAATAGGCAAATATCCAACTGGTACGACCTTCCCTATCAAGACATTCATTTATTAATTATTTAATTATGACTTTTACTAAGAGGTTAAGCCTATATCTTTCCGGATTTTTCATCAGTTTAATATTTATTTTATTTATATTCGGAAAAAAGATATTTTCTTGGTCTTATCTACCCAATGATAGAGTTCTCGCTGAAATCAAAACTAAGCCTTTGAAGCTTTCGGACCAAAGTATTCGCCAATTAAAATTTAGAAAATTGTCACTCGATTATATAAAAGATACTGTTCTTGTTAAAGGAAAAATAAATTTCAAAAAAAGTCATGCTCAGGAAGTCCCCTGCCCTGATTATATTCTTAACTACAAATCTCTTGAGGTTAAATTCACCAAATGTAAAGATACTATAATAATAAACTATATAAACTAATTTTATTAAGGATCTTTTAACATAAAATTTCATTTCTTCATTTTTTTCCTATATTTACAATCAAAATGTAAAACAGAATATATGAGATGGTTTACTAGACAGAAGAAAAACATCAGTACTGATATTAGCGAAAAGATGGATGTTCCTAAGGGGTTATGGTATAAAACTCCATCAGGAAAAATTATCGAGACCGATCAATTAAGAGCTAATTATTATGTAAGTCCGGAAGATGATTTTCATGTGAGAATCGGAAGTACCCAATATTATGAAATTTTATTTGATAATGGTCAATTCAAAGAACTTGATACTAAAGTCCATAGTAAAGATTCTTTAAATTTCACCGATTCTAAACCTTATAAAGATCGATTAAAAGAAGCCCAATCCAAAACTAATTTAACTGAAGCCATACGAAATGCTGTAGGCAAAGTAAATGGTAAAGAAATTTACATTTCTTGCATGGATTTTAGTTTTATCGGAGGATCTGTAGGTTCTGCAGTAGGTGAAAAAATTAGAAGAGCCATTGATTATTGCATTAAACATAATTTACCTTATGTGATTATAAGCCAATCTGGAGGAGCTAGAATGCAAGAGGCAGGTCTATCCCTCATGCAATTGGCAAAAGTTGAAGCAAAATTAGCACAATTAAGCCAAGCAGGCTTACCTTATATATCAGTTTTAACCGATCCAACATTTGGAGGAATTACGGCCTCATATGGCTCAACCGGAGATATTATTATTGCAGAACCCGGTGCATTGATAGGATTTGCAGGACCTAGAGTAATTAAAGAAACTATTGGTAAAGATCTACCTCCAGGCTTTCAGTCATCTGAATTTCTTCTAGAAAAAGGATTTATAGACATTATTTCACATAGAAAAGATTTAAAAAATACTATTTCACAATGTGTGGATATGCTAATGAATAAAGAAATAAATTAAAATTTTATACAATCACAGAAAGCTAATTTTTATTAGCTTTTCTTTTTTTAATTCATCTCATCTAATTTCAAATCTTCAATACTTATTTAAACTAATGACTCTTAATTATATTTGGATTGCCTTTATCGTAATATCTTTTTTAGTAGGATTATTTAAACTTATATTTTTAGGAGATACTGTCGTATTTAAGTACATGGTCGATGGTTTATTTAGTACCACAAAAATTGCCGTAATGGATATTGCCCTACCTTTGGCCGGTATGATGACTTTTTGGTTAGGAATAATGAAAATCGGAGAAAAAGCCGGAGCTATCAGATTTTTATCTAAAATAGTATCTCCATTTTTTTCAAAATTATTTCCTTCAATACCTAAAGGGCATCCGGCAATAGGAAATATGATGATGAACTTTAGTGCAAATTTGCTTGGTTTAGATAATGCAGCAACTCCTTTAGGACTAAAAGCAATGAATAGTTTGCAAACTTTAAATAATAAAAAAGATACGGCAACAGATGCCCAAATTATGTTTTTAGTATTGCATACCTCTGGATTAACATTAATACCTACGTCTATCATGCTTTTTCGCTATCTAAACGGAGCTCAAGATCCAACCGATATTTTTATTCCATGTATTATTGGAACCTTTTGTACTACCCTATTTGGTATTATAATTGTCGGAATAAAGCAACGACTTAATTTATTAAGTCGTGATGTAGTATTAGGATTACTTTTAGCAATATTGATTATATTCGGTCTTTCTTATTTTATTAAATATTCTACTGCTTCTCGTACTAAAGCTGCAGTTGAATATGTTTCAAAAATCACCCCTAAATCTATCGATATAGAAAATACTTCAACCAATGATTTAATAAAATTATATCCGACCACATTTCAAAATGAAATAAAGATAAAAGACAAAAAAATAACACCTGAACTTATTAATAAAACTAATCAGGAATATATCAATTTTGAACAAGGCACTCCATCAAGAGTTTTAAGCAATGTTCTTTTATTATTAATTCCCGTTATATTTATAACAGGAGCTTTTGTAAAAAAAATAAACGTTTTCGATAGTTTTATCGAAGGAGCTAAAGAAGGTTTTGGAGTATCCGTAAAAATAATTCCTTATCTAATAGCCATGTTAGCTGCTATAAGCTTATTAAGGACCAGTGGCATTATGGATTATATTATTAATTCTGTTACCTATTGCTTGTCTTCTTTACATATTTCAACTGAATTTATTCCGGCTTTGCCAACAGCATTAATGAAACCGCTTAGTGGCAGCGGTAGTCGCGCCCTTATGATTGAAACTATGCAAGCCTATGGCGCAGATTCTTTTGTAGGTAGACTTACATGTATATTTCAGGGAAGCGCCGATACAACTTTTTATATTATTGCTCTTTACTTTGGAAGTGTTGGTATTAAGAGAATACGTTATTCATTATCTGCAGGATTACTTACCGATTTATTGGGTGTAATAGCAGCAATTTTTATAACTTATTATTTTTTTGGATAATTAATTATAATAGAATCTATAAATTCTTTAACATTTAACTCTAATCTCATAACAATATTTTTCTTAAGTAAATATTAATATCTTTGCACCTGTAAATATTTAATTTTATCATGTTCATATGAATGATTTTAGTTGGGGACAATTAGTTAATCCGGAGTTTTATATAAAGTTAGGGGGTATTTATTTAGTGTTATTTATAGTTTTTGCAGAAACTGGTTTATTTGCAGGTTTTTTTCTTCCAGGAGACAGCTTATTATTTCTTTCCGGAATATATAGCAAAGAATTAATTCGAGAAATTACATATATTGAATCAGACTTTTTATGTGTTTTATTATTGTCTTGCCTAATTTCAATTACAGGCATTATAGGTAATGAAATAGGTTATTGGTTTGGGAAAAAAAGTGGAGCCTATCTTTATAATAAAAAAGATACATTATTGTTTAAAAAACGATATTTATTCCAAGCAAAAGAATTTTATGAAAAACACGGAGGAAGAGCTATTATTCTAGCTCGTTTTTTACCGATACTTAGAACATTTGCTCCTATAATAGCCGGAATTGTCCAAATGAATAAAGGTAAATATTTATTATATAATATTCTAGGTTCGACGGCTTGGTCATTTTCTTTAATATTTGCCGGACATTATCTTTATCATATATTTCTCAATGAATTTGATTTTGATTTAAAGCGTCATATTGAGACTATAGTTTTAATAATGGTAGCCGTAACTACTACTCCCGTAGTATTCAAATTGTTTTTTCAGAAAAATAAGGTTAATTAAAAAATAAACAAGGATAGAAAATATAATTTATAACTCAATTACAATATATTATTGACTCTTTGAGCTTTCTTAATTCGAGAGTTTTTATGCTTTTGGAAAAATTTAAAATAAAATTTATAGTGCAATCGGAAGGACCTCTTCTCTCATTTGAAAAATTAATAGATTTCTTATACATCGAAGTTATCTTTACTTTAATTATTATAGTAGAGATAACGATGTTAGATTAAATTTTATTATTATAAACGAATGTTAAATTTTTACTTTCTATCAGTTTTCTTAAATTTAAAATTGCATATCTCATTCTACCCAAAGCAGTATTTATTCCCACATTTGTTTCTTCCGCTATTTCTTTAAAGCTCAAACCCTTATAAAAGCGTAATTCCAAAACTTCTTTTTGATCCTCAGAAAGTTCATCTATTAATTTTTTAAGATCTTGATTAATTTGTTCATTAATCATTATATCTTCAATAGAAAGTTCTGATACCTTCACAAAATCGAAAATATTATAATCCTCATTTTGACCGCTCGATTCATTAATTATTTTCGTTTTATTAGTAACTCTGAAATGATCGATAATCAAATTATGTGAAATTCTTAAAACCCACGGCAGAAATTTTCCTTCTTCATTATATTTTTTCTCCTTAAGGGTTAATATAACTTTTATAAATACATCTTGAAATAAGTCTTCAGCTAATTCGGGATTATTAACTTTCCTGTTAATATAATTGAATATCTTCAACTTATGTCTATCCAACAATGCTTTAAGAGCACTTTCATTTCCATTTATATAAGAATGAACTAATTCACAGTCAGTCCTTTGTATCATTTTTATGATATTTTGTTAGTTAACAGAGTAAAATTATATCTTATAATTACATATTCTAAATTTCAATTAATACAACTTTATTAGTGAACAAATGTATATATAAAATTTTAAAAAAAACTAAAAAATGTTAATAAAAATATAATTTTTAAATTATCTCATATAAATATTACTTATTTAACTGTTTTATATAAAACAATTAAAGGATATTGATATCATATTTGCGAAATTGAAAATTTTTGTATAGATTAATATATTTTCAAAATATAGAACAAATTTATATATTGCAACTTGAAAAGAATATTTAAATATGAATAAGACAAAATATCAGCTAGAATTTCCTATGAAATGTTCCACTACTCTTTTATTTGAATATATTGGAACTTCTTCAGGAATGAGTGAATGGCTGGCAGACGATGTGGTAGAAAGGGGAGATAAATTTACTTTCATATGGGGAGATCAAGAAGAATCAGCCAATTTAATCCGATACAAAGAAGAGTCTTTTGTAAGATTTAGATGGGAAGAAGATGAAGGCACCAAATATTACTGGGAATTGGCTATTAATGTGGATGACGTGACTAGCGATGTAGCCCTTGTTATAACAGATTTTGCTGAAGAGAATGAGCTTGAACATTCCAAATTATATTGGGAAAATTTGATTGAAGCCTTAAAAAAGATTATAGGATCTTAAATTATCTTTATATTAATTGACCTTTAAAAACCATCATCAATAAATCAAAATACTAATATTTTTAGTATGAAAATAATTTTCAATCAAACATGCATTGAAGAAAATCAATTAAATATAAATTACACTGAAAACAATTATTTTTCCGGCGATTTTGTAAATGGATTTTGCTGGTTATTTCAAAATAAAATTCTTTATTGGGAATACGTTTATTTTCAATTAATGGCTTCTATGAGAAA
Source organism: Apibacter sp. (assembly GCF_025291155.1). NCBI lineage: Bacteria > Pseudomonadati > Bacteroidota > Flavobacteriia > Flavobacteriales > Weeksellaceae > Apibacter > Apibacter sp. The sequence goes on along the minus strand of NZ_JAMBJZ010000020.1, from coordinate 17,582 downwards.
AATGAGAATTGATATTCCTTTATCATTTACTCCCAAATTATTCGAAAGCCAAATCAAAATACTCTCTGAAGAATTGCATATTACACAAGGAAGAATAAAAATAACAGTTTATAGAAACACGCAAAGTAAATCTCCTTCATTTGTAATAAAATTTTTACCCTATAAAAATTTTATTATTGATAGCGAAAATGAAATAGACGTTTTTAAAGAAATACTTACATATCCAAATTTATTGACTGAAATGTTACTATACCAGCCAATTGATAGTATAGCTAAGCAATATGCAAATGAAAATGATTTACAAGACGTCATTTTGCTCAATAACGAAAAAAGAATTGCAAGATCTATTCTAGGCAATATATTTTTAATACAAGATAATATGATTATGACCCCTTCTTCTACGGAGGGATCTATATTATCAGTATTGAAAAAAAATTTCATCATTTTTTTACGAGAAAAAACAGATTATGTTTACAGAGAGATGCCTCTATCCCCATTTAGTGCACAGTCAGCAGAAGAATTTTTTATTTTAAGTGATGAAAATGGAATAATACCCATAACTAAATTTAGAAAAAAAACTTTTAAAAAGGATATAATCGGCTTACTTACAAAAAAATTCATTGGCTATTCCCTTGAACAATATAAACAGGTTGTGAATTACTAAAATATAAAGAAAAAGGTCGCATAAGCGACCTCAAACTAAAACCACAAAAAAATGAGAAAGCGATTACAATTAAGTAATCTTGTATTGAAAGATCAATAAAAAAAATCTTTTTAAAGAAATCTCTTACTTTCTTATTGCAAAAGTAATTTAAATATTGATCTATAAAGGATATTATCAATAAAATTATTTTATAGTGTAAATAGTACGTTTTTAATGGCTCCTCTCTTCTAAGGAGATATACATACTAAAGTGTATCATAAATTTTAAGATTGTATGATAAAAATCGTGGGCTCTTTATGAAATTTAGGCTTTTTAGTCCTCCATTCTTTGCAGTACAATGTTCGAATAGATTCATTAGGTAGGGTAACATTGGTAGCAATACATAAGAAGGTATTAGGGTTAAGATATTTAATCAGATCATCAAATAAAGATTGATTCCGATAAGGTGTTTCCATAAAAATTTGCGAAGAACCATTTTTCTTGCTTATTTTTTCTAAATTCAGTATAGCCTTCTTTCTTTCTCCGGCATCTATGGGAAGATAGCCGTTAAATGCAAAATTTTGGCCATTTAAACCACTAGCTATTAAAGCTAATATTATTGAAGAAGGACCAGTTATTGGTATTACTCGTATATCATTCCTATGGCACCAAGATACAAGAAGATTACCCGGATCAGCGATACAAGGCAAACCTGCTTCAGAAATCAAACCTATATCTTTACCTTCCTTTAAAGGTTTCGAAAGATATTCCAACTCTTTTTCCGAAGTTCTTTTATCTAAGATTGAAAAACTTAATTCGCTTTGGGTTATCTCTGGACAAAGAAATTTTACAAATTTTCTTGCTGATTTCTGATTTTCTGCAACAAAGAATTTTATTTCTTTCAATAAATCGATCTCCTTAAGAGAAAATATATCTTTAGGTGATGTTTCGCCTAAATAGGCAGGAAGTAGATACAATATAGCCATGATTTATTTGCTAAATTTTTTTCTTCTTACAAATATAATGATCCCCCCTATTATACAAACCAATACCAACGGAACACATAAATTTAGCCATTGCCAATAAGATTTATCCAGAACTAACAAAGGTTTATTCAGCATTCTCATTTGTACAGTTCGATTTCTTAAAAGCATCAACCCATGATCATCAAGTAAATAATCCAGTGCATTAATTAAAAACTCTTCATTCCCATATGTAATCCCTGTAGAATAATCAAAACCTAAGGGTAAAGGTTGTCCTTTAATCACCTGATTCCTTGCGATATCTCCATCAGAGATAACAATCATTTTATTTTTTTTAGATTGATTTAAAAAATTTTTAATTCCATAGGATTCTATTCTATCCTTATAGGCTGATGTAAATTTGCCTTCCAGCAATACTGCCATAATTTTAGGACCTTTATTATATTCATAGCTATAAGTACTATCTTTAGTAGATATTTTTGCTTCTTCTAATGAAATATAAGAGGGCACCCCTTGTAAAGCAGTATAAAGAGAACTTTGATACAGAATAGTTTTTTTCACTTCCGGAGTATCTAAAGTATCGATTGAAGTGGGAAACTGAAAAGAAACCGGATTTATATTTTTAGTTATGGGATTGTTATTCAATGAAAAGCCCATAGGAAAGTATACCCATGGCACTCTTGCATTTTGAGCGTTTCCTTGTATACTACCCACTTGTAAATTTATATAGGAGGGACTTTTAATATCTTTTATGATACCCGAATTAATTCTTACACCATAAGAAAATAATAAATCAGTTAAATTCAAGTCATTAGGATAGGCTAATATTTTACTCGATCTTAACAAAGTGTCCATTTCTGCATTTACCTGATCTATTGCCCAAAGAGTTTTCCCTCCATTCATGATATATTGGTCAATAGTTATTTTCTCCTTATCTGTAAAAGCTTTTCTAGGCTTAGCTATGAGTATGGCATCATATCTTTTTAAATTGGGTAAATCTTGAAGAGTTAACGACTGACTATCTTTAGGAAAAATAGGTCCGAAATTATAACTTTGAATGATTCTATTGGCTAAACTAAACATTTCAAGTCGATTCAGTTCTTTCTGATTGGTCAAGATACCTACACTCTTCAAATGCTCAGCCGTTAACTTATCCATAGCACTTATAAAACCGTATTCCAGATTTTCAATGGATTTAGCCATTTGTTCATCACCCGTAATTCCAGCCTGAGAAATTATTAAAGGAACGGTTTGCCCATAACCTTTATATTTTATAGTTGCATAAGGAAATAAAATTATTTGAGAAGACATCCCGTCTTTTTCAACCCGCAAAGCTGAGGGCGACATTCCCATTGCTTGTAATGTATCCTGAGATAATTTTTCTTTAATAGGATCTACTAAGGTATAAGTAATATTCGAATTTATCCGCTTAAATTCGTCCAAGAGACTCATGGTTTCAGCTTGCAACTGTTTAAAATCAGCAGGAAAGTCTCCTTCTAAATAAACATCTATAGCCATAGGTTCATCTATTTTTTCTAATAAACGTTTCGTATTTTCAGTCAACGTATATCGTTTATCTGAAGTTAAATCAAATCGTTTATATAAAAATCCAAGAGCTAAAAAAAGACCAATGAACATTAAAAATAGCAGACTTATATGTATCTTTTTTATAATTTTCATTATTTTTTTCTATTAATTAATTGTATTGAAAATAATATAAAAATTAAAATGATAAAAATAAAATATCCTATATCTCTCGTATCTATTATACCTTTTGTAAAGCTGATATAATGTTGAAAAAAGCCTATTTTTTGAAGTGTATAATCGAAATTTCCTAAAAGATTGTAGGAAGCTAAGTTTTCAAATCCATAAAAACAAAAGAAACAAAAGAAAACACCTATTACAAACGCTAATACCTGATTTTTAACTAAAGAAGAAGAAAAAATACCGATAGAAGCAAAAGTCATAGATAAAAAAAGTAATCCAATATATCCGCTACATATAATTCCAAGATCAATATTTCCCTCAGGCATACTTATACTATAAATCGTATATACATATAACAAAGTTGGAAATAAAGCAAACACTACCAATACTATAACTGCCCAGTATTTTCCCAAAACAATTGAGGTTATTGATATCGGCTGAGAAAATAACCATACCAAAGTTCCATTTTGTTCTTCTTCAGCAATGCTCTTCATAGTTAATGCAGGTATCAAAAATAATAATATCCAAGGCGCAAGTATAAAAAAGTTATTTAACGAAGCCAATCCTATATTAAAAACATTAAAATCATTATCAAAAAACCATAAAAATAACGAACATATCAATAGGAATAAACCTGAAACTACATATGCGCCCAAGGTTCCAAAATATGCCCAAAGTTCTTTCTTAAAAATTGAAAACATGTTATTGTTACTTTTTCTTTTTTCTATTTACAAATTTTACTACCAACATTATCACCAAAACCAATACAATAAAGCTTATTAATAAACTAATCCACATACCCATAAAGTATTGCTTAAAAATAACTATAAATATAACCGCAAATAGGATGATGGTAGCAACTTCATTCATCATTCTAAGCTTTATAGAGGTAGTATTGAATTTTCCAAGCTTTATTCTCCTTATGCATCTCCAGCTCCAGTAATGGTATAAAGCCAACCCACATACAAAAACCAATTTAATATGAAACCAAGGCTCTCTTAAGATATAAAAAGAAACATCTCCACGTGTATTAATCATCATTAAAATTCCGGTAATAAGCATAATGATTCCTGCCGGAACGGTAATAATATCCCATAAACGTGAAATCATGTAAATGTATTGTTTTCTTAGAATTTCTCCTTCGAGCTCAGACTTTTCCTTGGTATCAATAAAATAAACAAAAAGACGTATTAAGTAAAAAATCCCCGCAAAATAGCTTACCATAAAAATAATATGAATTGCTTTTAAAGCAAAATAACTGGGGATATCAGGAATATGCATTATAAAATAAATTTGAATGCGAATTTAATAAATTTAATATTATTTATATTCTTTCAAATGTATTTGTAAAAAAGTTATTTAGATGATTATAATTCATAAAAACCTAAATTTAAATCATATTTAATCATTATAATGTAAATACATACAATCTATATTAGATTTTACTTTATAAAATTTTATTTAAAAATTATTTATTTAGCTCATTGTGTATTAAATAAATAAATTTTAGGCATTTTTTTTGAAAATCGTTTTACATGAACAAATAACATACTATTTAAAAGTCTTTAAAATTAAAAAATTGACTATTTATTAACCCTTTTATTAATTTTATTTATGAAAAATATACCTTTACATCCTAAAAAAAATGTAGCTTTACTTGTAGGAAGTATATCAGGAATCATTTCTGGTTTTATAAAATTCGGTTGGGAAGTACCTTTTCCGCCTCGTACTCCTGAACGAGATCTTACAAATCCTCCACAACAGCTCCTTGAGCAATTAGGAATGTCTCATGATCTTTCTCATTTGATGTATTATTTTAATGAAAATCCACGCCCTATCATGAGCTTTCTTATCCATTTTACATTTTCAATTGTTTGTGCAATGATTTATTGCGTGGTTGCAGAATACCATCCTAAAATAAAGGTAGGACAAGGAACGGTTTACGGAATAGTAATTTATATACTGTTTCATATTATTATAATGCCTATTTTAGGAACTGTACCGGCTCCATGGAATCAACCCTTTGCGGAACATTTTTCTGAATTTTTCGGACATGCCTTTTGGACATGGGTTATAGAAATAACCCGTAGAGATTTAAGAAATCGAATTACAAAAGAACCGGATTCTGAAATCCCAGTCTTTTCTCCTTTTAGATAAATTCAAAATTTTTTAGTATAAAAAGAAAAGGGGCTTAAAAATTAAGCCCCTTTTCTTTTTATATTTTTTTCATTAACTAATCATTTATTATATCCACAAAACTTAAAACATAGTTCTATAAAAAATGAAAACTATTCTATACCTTTGTTATTAATTAATAAGAAAAATAAACATGAAACCCGGAATTCCTAAAGGCACAAGAGATTTTACCTCTAAAGAATTACAAAAAAGAAGATATATAATTCAAACACTTCAATCTAACTTTGAAAAATTTTGTTTCCAATCATTGGAAACACCTTCTTTTGAAAAATTAGATACTCTTACCGGTAAATATGGAGAAGAAGGAGACCGATTAATCTTTAAAATATTGAATAGCGGTGACTATCTAGCTGAAGCTAAAAAAAAGAATCCTGATATGTCTCAATGGAATTCTAAATCCATTACTCGTTTTATTTCTGAAAAAGCTTTGCGCTATGATTTAACTGTTCCTTTTGCCCGCTATGTAGCTATGAATCATGGGCAGCTTACTTTACCTTTTAAACGATATCAAATACAACCGGTCTGGAGAGCAGATAGACCCCAAAAAGGACGTTATCGCGAGTTTTATCAATGTGATGCCGATATTGTAGGCTCTAATAGCTTATGGCATGAAGTTAATCTTATCTTATTATATGATTCAGCTTTTTCCGATTTGAATATTCCTGTAGAAATCCATATAAATAATAGAAAGCTTTTAACTGCCATTGCACAATATGCATCCATTGAAGATAAATTAATGGATTTTACCGTCGCCTTGGACAAATTGGACAAAATAGGATTAGATAAAGTATTAGAAGAAATGGCTAGTAAGGGGATTGGACAAAACTCTCTTCAAAAACTAATTCCGATAATAGAGCTTACGGGTAATTTTGAAGAAAAGATATCTAAATTAAAGGATATACTATTGGACTTAGAAATAGGGCAAGACGGCATTAATGAAATGGAATTCATTTATAACCAAATAAAAGAAATAGAACTTAAATCTTCTGGGCTCATCTTTAATCTTACTCTAGCCCGAGGATTGGACTATTATACCGGAACCATCTATGAAGTTAAAGCTAAAAATATTTCTTTAGGCTCCATTGGAGGCGGAGGACGATATGATAATCTTACTGGAATATTTGGAGTTAAAAACATGCCGGGTGTAGGTATTTCCTTTGGTTTAGATCGCATTTATTTGGTAATGGATGAACTTAATCTTTTTCCTTCGGATACCTTGCAACAGAAACAAATTCTATTTTTCAATTTCGGAGACCGAGAATGCGTTCATGCCCTGAAGCTTATTCAGGAATTAAGGAATAAAAATATAGCCTGTGATTTATATCCTGAAAAATCTAAATTGCAAAAACAATTTACCTATGCCGAAAAAAAGGAAATACCTTTTGTTGCTTTTTACGGTGAAGACGAGATCAACTCAAAAACGTTAACGCTAAAAAATATTAAAACCGGAGAACAAAAAAACTTACCTATTGCTGAAGTCGAAGATTTTTTATAATAGTTTTCTAGATTAATTCTTCAAATTTTATATAAAAATTGGTTATACAGCTATTAATTAATAAGAATACAATTGAAAAATATATGGCATATTTTTAGATTGTAATTGTATAAAAAACATTAATTAATAAACTAATAAAAATGAAAAAATTATTAACCTTAGCATCTTTTTTTATGTTATCAACTTTCGCTTTTTCCCAAAGTGGAAGGAACGAAATGAATAAAGAATATGGTAAACAATATAAGGAAATTGGTAAAAATCCGCATTTATCCGAAGATGAAAAAAAACAACAAAAACGTGAACTTGGAATTAACCAGAGACATGATAATATAAATTATAATAATAGCCATGAATCTAATGATAAGCAAGATCTATATACAGAAAGAAAAAAAGAGGAGATAGACCGTAAAATAGATCAACTGGAAAAGAGTTACAAAAGAGATAAGGAAAGGATTGAAAATAATGATCAATTAACGAAAAATCAAATAAAAACCCAAAAAAGTGAGCTAGACAAAATTTATAAAGATAAAAAAAATGCCCTAATTAAGGAAAAGAAATTAATTATAAAATAAATTTAGTTTATGTGATAAAAATTATTTCTTTTTTACTAAATTGCATTTAAATTTATTTCATGAAAAAATTAAAAATTTTAATTTTTCTTTCATTGATCTTTTGTTCTCTTAACGCCCAAAAGCAGCGATTAGAAAATGAAATCTATTATATAATTAAGAATAAAAAAGCAACTATAGGAGTTGCTATCATTTATGATGGAAAAGATACGTTGACAATACACAACGATAATAAATACCCAACGATGAGTGTTTTCAAGTTCCATCAATCACTTGCACTCTTGGATTTCATGAACAAAAATTTACTTTCGTTGGATTCGAAAGTATTTATAAAAAATTCAGATATTGATGCTGAAACATACAGCCCGCTCGCAAAGGAATGTCCTAATGGTAATTTTTATATATCTATTGGAGATTTAATAAAATATACTGTTTCGCAAAGCGATAATAATACTTCCAATTTTTTATTTAATTATATGAATGGGACCTTAATGACCGATATGTATATTCGTACTTTGGGAATTAAAAACTTTTCCATTACTATGACAGAGAAGGAAATGGAAGGTCATTTTAACAATCAATATGTTAATTGGACTACGCCCTTAGAAGCAGCTAAATTGTTGGAAATATTTCTAAAAAAAGATCTTTTTTCAAATAATTTTAAAGATTTTCTAATTCAAGCCATGATAGATACCTCTACTGGCAATGACAAGCTTAAAGCTTCACTGCCTGAAAATATTATCTTAGGCCACAAAACAGGAAGCTCTTCAAGAAACGCAAATGGGCTAAAAGCCGCAGATAATGATATTGGCTTTATATACTTACCTAATGGAAAACAATACACCATTGCAATTTTTGTAAAAGATTCAAAAGAAGACGATCAAACTAATGCGAATATTATTGCCAATATATCCAAAGCAGTTTTTAAATTTTATAACGATAGTTACAAAAGAGATAAGGAAAGGATTGAAAATAATGATCAATTAACGAAAAATCAAATAAAAACCCAAAAAAGTGAGCTAGACAAAATTTATAAAGATAAAAAAAATGCCCTAATTAAGGAAAAGAAATTAATTATAAAATAAATTTAGTTTATGTGATAAAAATTATTTCTTTTTTACTAAATTGCATTTAAATTTATTTCATGAAAAAATTAAAAATTTTAATTTTTCTTTCATTGATCTTTTGTTCTCTTAACGCCCAAAAGCAGCGATTAGAAAATGAAATCTATTCTATAATTAAGAATAAAAAAGCAACTATAGGAGTTGCTATCATTTATGATGGAAAAGATACGTTGACAATACACAACGATAATAAATACCCAACGATGAGTGTTTTCAAGTTCCATCAATCACTTGCACTCTTGGATTTCATGAACAAAAATTTACTTTCGTTGGATTCGAAAGTATTTATAAAAAATTCAGATATTGATGCTGAAACATACAGCCCGCTCGCAAAGGAATGTCCTAATGGTAATTTTTATATATCTATTGGAGATTTAATAAAATATACTGTTTCGCAAAGCGATAATAATACTTCCAATTTTTTATTTAATTATATGAATGGGACCTTAATGACCGATATGTATATTCGTACTTTGGGAATTAAAAACTTTTCCATTACTATGACAGAGAAGGAAATGGAAGGTCATTTTAACAATCAATATGTTAATTGGACTACGCCCTTAGAAGCAGCTAAATTGTTGGAAATATTTCTAAAAAAAGATCTTTTTTCAAATAATTTTAAAGATTTTCTAATTCAAGCCATGATAGATACCTCTACTGGCAATGACAAGCTTAAAGCTTCACTGCCTGAAAATATTATCTTAGGCCACAAAACAGGAAGCTCTTCAAGAAACGCAAATGGGCTAAAAGCCGCAGATAATGATATTGGCTTTATATACTTACCTAATGGAAAACAATACACCATTGCAATTTTTGTAAAAGATTCAAAAGAAGACGATCAAACTAATGCGAATATTATTGCCAATATATCCAAAGCAGTTTTTAAATTTTATAACGATATAGAGAATTATACTAGTTTATAGAAAAATTAAACTAAGACCTATTATGGTATTATACCAAAACCTCTAACGAAATTATAAAAAGTCATTGTATTTTTAAGAAAGCTAACCTATATATCATTAAGCATCACAAAAAACTCTATGAAAAATAGTTTCTATTTTAATATTTAAGTTCTTCCAAAGATAATTTAATATATATAAATTCTAAAATTTCCATTATCGATCAAAAAATTCCCACTTAGTTTCTTTAAACTTGATAAAAAATATTATTAAATCCTTATATTGAAACTAAAATATGAATAACAGTATCAGAAAAATTTAGAAACTTATTGATTTACTCAGTCATATTTTTATTATATAATTTCAAGTTCAAAAAGCATAAATTTAATTATTTGATTAAAAAATTTTGATTTGCTTTAATGAATACATCTAATATAAAATATAATTGAAGTACATTTTTCTTATACTTTTAAAAATGAATTGCTCTATTCTCGGTAGCAGCTAAAGCTGCTTCTTTTATAGCTTCCGCATAAGTAGGATGTGCATGGCTCATTCGTGCAATGTCTTCAGCAGAAGCCCGATATTCTAATAAAGTAACGGCATCTGCAATTAAGTCGGCTGCACGAGCCCCTATAATATGTATACCCAAAACCTCATCCGTTTCCTGATCAGCTAATATTTTCACAAAACCATCCGTATCTCCACTAGCTCGGGAACGTCCTAGGGCTCGCATCGGAAATTGTCCGATTTTATATTTATACCCCTCTTGCTGCAATTGCTCTTCGGTCTTCCCTACCCCTGATACTTCAGGCCAGGTATAGACTACATTAGGAATAAGTGCATAATCTATATGAGGTTTTTGCCCAGCTAATTGCTCTGCAACTAAAATTCCTTCTTCTTCAGCCTTATGCGCTAACATAGGCCCTCGTACCACATCTCCTATGGCATATATATTCTGAATATTGGTTTGTAATTGATTATTTACTTTTATCCTGCCTATCTCATCAATATCAATACCAACATTTTCAAGTCCTAAATTTTCTGTATAAGGTTTTCTACCTACTGCCACCAAACAATAATCTCCTTCAAATAGCATATCTTTTCCATTTTTATCTGAAGCCTTTACAATAACTTTATTAGCTTCTCTTATTATATTTTTCACCTCAGTAGATAAAGAAAATTTCACGCCTTTTTTCTTCATTACTTTTAATAACTCTTTAGATACCCCTCCATCCATAGTAGGTATCAATCTATCTGAATATTCAATAACCGTAACTTCCGAACCTAATCGTTTATATACCGATCCAAGTTCTAAGCCGATAACACCTCCGCCTATTACCAATAAGCGATTAGGAATTTCTTTAAGATTTAATGCTTCTGTTGAAGTAATAATTCGTTCTTTATCGATTTGGGTAAATGGAAGATTTATAGGCTTTGAACCAGTAGCTATAATGAAATATTTGGATTGAAGTATTTCTATATTTCCTTCTGCATTTTTTATTTCTAATTCCTTATAAGATTTGAAAGTACCGACTCCATGAAAAACAGTAATCTTATTTTTTTCCATTAAATAATTGATTCCTTTACTTGTTTGTTCCACTACTTCGCATTTACGTTGAACCATTCTACTAAAATTGATTTGAGGCTGAATAATTTCAATTCCTAAATCTTTAAAATTATACATTGCTTTTTCATAAAGTTCAGATGCATCTAATAGGGTTTTGGAAGGAATACATCCCACATGTAAACAAGTCCCACCAAGACTTGAATATTTTTCAACTAAAGCAACTTTAAATCCTAATTGAGTACAACGAATTGCAGCGACATAGCCTCCGGGGCCGGATCCAATTATTATGATATCGAAATTATTCATGATTTATTTATACATAATGGATTGAATTCAAATATAAAAAAAATACATCAGGACGGTTAAAAAAATTTATATAGATATTTTAGTATATTTACCTACAAGAACATATTCTAAATATATGCTTTATGAAATTTTATCTGTTTGGGGGATTTTTTTGTCCTCTATTGGCTGGGGAGCATGGCTAAAATATTTTCTTCACTTAAAAAATAACTCTTTAGCGATCACTTCTTTATTGGGATTTGCCTTACTTTTTGTATTATCTTTTTTGCTTTCTTTAGTGAGCCCTTTAGATGGAAAAATAGAAATTGTATGTATCGCCTTATCAAGCATACCTTATTTTCTTAAGCAATTTCATCTTTATAAATTATTAACTTCAAATCATGTCTTCAAATCATGTTGGTTTTGGTTATTCACAGCATTTATATTATTAGTAGGTTCTTATTATCCATTTAACTCTGATCATTTTGGATATTATATTCCTACTATAAATTGGCTTAATCAATACGGAACTGTATGCGGATTAGCTAATATTAACTGGGCATTGGGCCAGCTATCTTCATTTCATTTCATTCAAGCTTGCTTCGATTCAACCTTAGACATTTATATTCGGTTAAATGTATGTATTTCTGTCATTTTTCTGATTTATATTTTTGAAAGAAAAGCTTTTTTATTACTACTTTTCATTCCATTCTATTTTTTATACGTACAAAGTGCAACTCCGGATATAATTGTATTTTTTTTGTGCTTATTAATTACAAATGAATTATATAAAAATTCAGAAAAAACTAATTTTCAAACTCTACTAATACTATCTACTTTTGCATTTATCGTAAAACCAGTTGCATTTTGGATTCCTTTATGGGTTTTTATAGTAGGTCTGAGTAAGCACGGAAGAAAAATCTTACATTACAACTATTACCTCTTTCCAATTCTATTGGTAGTTTTATACTTGATTAAAAATTTCATTGTTTCCTCTACCCTATTATTTCCTGTAACATTTACAAAAATACCCACATACTGGCTAACAGATAGTAAAATTCTGGAAATTTCTAAGCAAGAAGCTGCTTATTATACTTTCGATCATTATTTTTCTGCTGAAAAAGCATATAACTTTTCAATTTATGAAAAAATCTATTATTGGTTTTCTCTAAGAGAGTTGCAAACTGTTGTTAATATCTTTATAAGTGTAGTAACTATTGTTTTTGGATTTTTTTCTATATATAAAAAGAAATTTATTTTCTTATCGTTGTGGAGTCTTATTCTACTTAAGTTTATAATAACCTTTTTATTTTCGGGACAATATAGATTTTTCTTAGACGGTATTTACCCTATGCTTTTTATTTTAATTTCACAAATACGTTTTGCTCGTTTGCCAACTCTGATTCTTATTACTTCTCTATATTTTTTGGCACTATTATGCATTAGCTATCCTTCTATATTAAAAAAAACATTGCCACAATTTAAACTATCTAATTACATTCATGGTTTTTCTAAAAAGGCTTTAATTAGACCTGAAAATTATGTAATAAAAAAATATTCAAAAGAAAAGCTCGGTACGCTCAACTTTAATGTTACCCAAAGCTACGGATATACTTTTGACATACCTGCACCGGCATTTACCTTATATATGTTAAAAACATATTGTGATCTATCAATATTTCCACAATTAAAAGATTCTTCGAATATAAAGAAAGGTATATATATGAAAAAACTCACAGATGTAGAAAAAGAAAAACTATTATTAATACTTAAAAAATTAGAAATTAAAAAGTAACTATCTCCATTTCCAATCTAACATTTTTTCAAACGGAATAGAATGATTTTCGGCTAAATCCATAATATTTTTAGCTAATATATCCTTAGCTTCTACTTGCGATTTTGGAATTATAATATTCCTTCCCCTATCTAATTTTATAAAATAATGAGAAGGTATTTCGTATATTATTTCTATTTCTGATATAGGAATTCCACCCTCGTTTTTTCCGTTTGAAAGGACAATATCAGTAGTTGAAAATTTCAACCCAATAGTCTCTAATTTTGTTTTATTAAAATTCCGATAAACAAAACGTTTATAATATCTTTTATAAATCCATCGAGAATAAATCGGATATATAAATATAAAGCCAACTCCAAATATCCCAAAATAGGCTGCTAAGGCATAGTTGCCTAAAAATAAAAAAATAATTGCAAGAACAAAGAAAGCCGAAGTCCATAAAAGTAAGCCCTTTTTCCTTTGTCCCTTAACTATTTGATTCATTGAAGCACCAAAGAGCTGATGAGTCAAATAATCTTCTGCTGATATTTTATAAGTAAAAGTATGCTCTTTCATATTTGTAAATTTATCCTATTTATTTAATTCAATATTTATTTTATTTCTATAAATATTTTTTACCATTTAAAATTAATATTCCTATCTACTCATAAATAAAAATTAATTTTATTTGACACGTAGATAGGAATTAATATCAATAAACTACTGTTCGTTAAAAATATAACATTTATATAGTATAAAGAATCTTTTTATATTTTTTTCAGTAAAGATTTAATATCTACATTCTCCCCTATTATTTCACGCAAAGAATCTACAGATACTCTTTCCTGTTTCATTGTATCTCTATTCCTTATAGTCACCGTATGATCTGAAAGTGTGTCATGATCTATAGTAACACAATAAGGAGTACCGATGGCATCTTGTCTGCGATAACGTTTACCAATAGCATCTTTATCCTCATACATCACATTAAAATCAAATTTCAAATCATTGAAAATCTTTTCTGCATACTCAGGTAGACCGTCTTTTTTAACCAATGGAAATATAGCAACTTTATTAGGAGCCAATGCAGGAGGTAAACTTAGTACTATCCTAGAAGTTCCGTCTTCAAGCTTTTCTTCTTTTAAACATTTAGACATAAGAGCCAAAAACATCCTATCTAGCCCTACAGAGGTTTCTACTACATAAGGAACATAACTCTCATTCTGTTCCGGATCAAAATACTGCAGTTTTTTACCGGAATATTTTTCATGAGCAGATAAATCAAAATTTGTTCTGGAATGAATACCTTCAAGTTCCTTAAAACCAAAAGGAAATTGAAATTCTATATCTGTCGCAGCATTCGCATAATGAGCTAATTTTTCATGATCGTGAAATCTATAATTTTCTTTTCCTAGACCTAATGCTAAATGCCAATTTAACCTTTTTTCCTTCCATTCTTTAAAATAAGAAAGCTCAGTGCCAGGAGGTACAAAAAATTGCATTTCCATTTGTTCAAATTCTCTCATTCTAAAAATAAATTGTCTTGCAACAATTTCATTCCTAAACGCTTTTCCAATCTGAGCAATCCCAAAAGGCAATTTTTTTCTTCCTGTCTTTTGAACATTCAAATAATTTACAAAAATACCCTGCGCTGTTTCAGGTCTTAAATATAAATCCGTAGCAGAATCGGATGTTGAACCTAATTTGGTCCCAAACATTAGATTAAACTGACGAACTTCGGTCCAATTTTTAGAACCTGTCTCCGGATCTGCAATTTCCAACTCTTCAATTAAAGCTTTAGTATCTGCTAAATTTGTTTCTAAAGATTTTGCCAATCTTTGTAATATATCTGCCTTTTGTTTTCTATATTCCAACACTTTCGGATTGGTACTTTCAAATTGCTTAAGATCAAAAGTTTCCCCAAATCTTTTTTTAGCCTTTTCGATTTCTTTCTTTGCTTTATCTTCAAATTTTTCTGCAAACTCCTCTACTAATACATCTGCACGAAATCTCTTTTTAGTATCTTTATTATCAATTAATGGATCATTAAAAGCATCTACATGCCCCGAAGCCTTCCAAATGGTAGGATGCATAAATATAGCAGAATCGATGCCTAGGATATTTTCATTCATCTGCACCATTGCTTTCCACCAATATTGCTTAATGTTATTTTTCAATTCGACACCATTTTGACCGTAATCGTAAATAGCTGATAATCCATCATATACTTCACTGGAAGGGAAAACAAACCCATATTCTTTTGCATGGGCAACTACCTTTTTTAAAACATCTTCTTGAGACTTCATATGTATTTTTGGTTAGATATTTATATTCAAAGTTCAAATTTACTATAAAAAATGAGATTTTTATAAATTACTAACCGATACTCCTATTTTAATAAAAATAATAAAATTTTACTTTTTCATTGAAATGAGATTTCTCATTTATAAAAAATAAATTTGCGTTTGCAAATTATCTTCATATATTTGCACTTCGAAAATAAATGAAGAACAAAAAAGAGATGTTATTATGTTAATCATTCCTGTAAAAGATGGAGAGTCTATTGATAAAGCTCTAAAAAAATATAAAAGAAAATACGACAAAACAGGTGTTGTTAAAGAATTAAGAAAAAGGCAACAGTTTATAAAACCTTCTGTTACTAAAAGACAACAGGTTATTAGAGCAGCTTACAAACAAAGATTGCAAAGTCAAGAAGAAGCATAAAAAACTTTTTCTACAAAATATTAGCCTATTTTTTAAAATTATTTTTAATTTTGAAAAGTAGGCTTTTTTTATGTTACAAAAATTTCTTGAATATCTTCATTTAGAGAAACAGTATTCTCCCTTAACCATACAAAGCTATGAAAGAGATCTGCTTGATCTTAAACAATTCTTTTCAGAAACAGAAAGTATTTCTGAAATTGATCAAGCTACCGCTAAACAATTAAGAAATTTCATCATACATTTATCTCATAAAAAATTATCCGAAAGGTCAATTAATAGAAAAATTTCATCCATAAGAAGCTTTTTTAAATTTTTACTTAAGATCGGTTATCTTGAAATAAATCCAACTCATTCTTTGCAAAACTTAAAACAAAAGAAAAAAGTTTTAGTTCCCTACACAGAAGAAGAAATCTATTCAGTAGAAAAATATATAAATACTAGTGAAGAAGAAAATAAGAATCAAGATCATTTTAAAACAATTAGAAATCATCTCATCTTTGAAATCTTTTACCAAACTGGCATCAGAAGGATGGAACTTTTGCAACTCAAAACCTCAAAAATAGATTTAACAAATAAATCTATAATTGTAACTGGAAAAAGAAACAAAGAAAGACTTATACCTATTACCCAAGACTTAACCGAAAAGATAAGGCAATTTATAGCCTATAAAAACAAGTTTGGTATACCTTATGAATATTTATTTACAAATGAAACCGGTAAAATTCTGAGTGAAAAGTATATATATAACCTTATACACAACTATCTAACTACCGCAACTACCAAACACAAAAAAAGTCCTCATATGCTACGCCATACCTTTGCAAGCCATCTATTGCACAATGGGGCAGAAATAAACTCAATTAAGGAAATATTGGGACATAGCAGTTTAGCAGCAACCCAAGTTTATACACACAACAATATAGAAGATTTAAAAAAAGTATTTAATCAGTCCCATCCATTTGGGCATAAAAATAAAAAAAATGAAAATTAATGTTCAAGCAGTAAACTTTAATGCACAAGATACTCTATTAGCTTTTTTAAATAAAAAAGTTCTAAAATTAGATCAATATTATGACAAAATCATTAATGCTAATATATTCTTGAAACTGGAAAATATTGGAAATAAAGAAAATAAGACTACAGAAATTATATTAGAAGTTCCGGGAGATGAATTAGTAGCCAAAAAAACATCCAGCTCATTCGAAGAAAGCATTGATTTAGCTTGCGAAGCTGTTAAAAAGATGATACTCAAAAGGAAAGAAAAAATATAGAAAAAAAATAAGTATTTTTTTTTATAAAAATTTGGAAATAATAAAAAATTATCTACCTTTGCAATCCGTTAGACGAAGATATTGATCTTAGAAAAATAACGAAATATTTTCTTTGAAATAAAAATTTAATGCCGGTATAGCTCAGTTGGCCAGAGCACGTGATTTGTAATCTCGGGGTCGTGGGTTCGAATCCCTCTACCGGCTCGTTTTTGAAGGGGAGATACTCAAGCGGCCAACGAGGACAGACTGTAAATCTGTTGGTTTTTACCTTCGGAGGTTCGAATCCTCCTCTCCCCACAAAAAAATGAAAAAAAAATTTTGTAGATCAAAAAAATATTCTACCTTTGC